>CAZODB010000261.1:0-2718 GCA_964578425.1 uncultured Herbinix sp. | reverse complement strand
TCAATTCCCTGAACAACACCATCCAGTGAATATCCTGTTGCTACAGATATCACACTAGAATATCCCCTAACATTTGATTTGACTATATATCCGATTTTATTACCACTGGCATCAAGGGCTTGAATAACATCATCAATTTTAACACCAGCGTAACCCGAATCAAGAGTGGATAGGTCTGTTTCTGCTGCAAGCTCTACTAATGCTTCATCAGTTACTAATTCCTTAGCATCAGAAAACACAACCTGATAGCCCTCATTCTTTTTCGCATCCTCCTGAGCCTTTATTGGATCCTTTGTTATCTCAAATACGAAGGCTAAAGCAAAGCTACATACTATAGTGATAATAGTAAGTGATAGAGCGTCCTTTATTATAGAAGATCCTTTATTCTTTTTATTATTTGACATCCTTCACGCGCTCCTTTCCAAATGATTTAGGGCGTGTAAACATATCGATTAAAGGCACCACTAGATTTCCTAATATAATAGCGAAGGATACTCCCTCCACACCTGTACCGATAATCCGAAATATACCTGTCATAATTCCTATGAAAACACCAAATACCACCTGTCCCTTTGGCGTTATTGGGCTTGTTACATAATCTGTTGCCATGAAGAATGCTCCTAGAATAAGCCCTCCTCCAAGAATCTGACCAAGTAAGTAATTCATATCAAAGCCATGTCCACCAAATAGCAATACAAATACTGCAAATGATAATATATAGCTAAAAGGAATTATAGGAGTTATAACCTTACGGTAAAACAAATATGCTGCTCCAATAAGGAGGGCAAGAGCACTTGTCTCACCTATGGTTCCACCTATATGACCTATGAATAGCTTTAATAGATCCACAGTCTCTCCTGCCTTTAATTGTCCTAAGGGAGTAGCCCCCGATACTCCATCAAGCACCAGTGCACCGTCTCTTAGGAAGTCAGTAACTGCCGGAGAGCTAACCTTATCTACTATAAATGTTGACATTCTAGCAGGGAAGCTGATAAAGAGGAATACACGGGCTGCAAGTGCAGGATTCATAAAGTTTTGCCCTAATCCTCCAAATAGCATCTTAACAATCAATATTGCAAATACTCCACCCAATATAGCCATCCAGAAGGGAATACCCACTGGTAGGTTAAGGGCAAGTAAAAGACCCGTTAATACATCACTATAATCCCAAGGATCACTCTTTATTTTCATAAGCTTACAGTAAACATGCTCAGTTATAACACAGGATAAAACAGTAACAAGAATAACAAGCAATGCTCTTAATCCAAAATTAAATATACCAAATAAGCTAACAGGAATCAGCGCAATAATAACATCCTGCATAATTGAATTTGTCTTAATCGGGCTCCTGGTATGAGGGGCGGCCGATACATTATACAAATCACTCAAAGCTTACACCTCTTTCTCATTATAATAGGTAGATACGATCCTACTTCTATATTACAACCCAAGATTAAACATAGTCTTTTCGTAACTGATCAGTACCTTCACAGTTACAGGGCATCTTACGATGCCAATGCACACAAAACGGATAAAATACATCCATTTTGGCGCTGAAACACTCGAATCCACTTCGTGATTCTCGGGGTTCTGAATAGTTACGCCTTTTCAATCCTTTATTTTTTATTTTGTTGAATGCTCTTTGTGCAGCTCTTGAAGCTCATGATGGCTATGTCTTTTATCTAGAATTTTTTGTTTTGTCGAAACTATAGTCTGTGTAAGGCTTCTGTTAGCAGGACATATATAGGAGCAGCATCCGCATCCACAGCATTCCATTCCATCAAGCTCTACAAATTTTTCATCCTCATTATTAAGTCCCATCAATTGTAGCTTCATCGGCAATAGATTGAGAGGACATTTGAAATAGCATCTTCCACAAAGGATACAAGGAGACTCTTCCACTGCCGCTTCATCCTTAACAAATCCAATTAATGAGTTCGCTATCTTAGTTACAGGTACATCATAGGAATACATTGCATGTCCCATCATCGGTCCACCAAATACAATCTTTTCAGGATTAACCTTAAAGCCGCCAGCCGCTTCAATAATCTCAGAGAAATTCATTCCAAAGGGAACATTAAAGTTCTGAGGCTCTGCTACTGCATCACCTGATATTGTGACGATTCTATTAGTCAAGGGTGTCGATTTTGCTACAGCCATATAGATGGCTGCTACTGTAGCTACGTTATTCACGATGCAGCCCACATCTGCGGGAAGCTTTTTGGAATTCAGCTTTCTTCCTGTGGCAACATATACGAGCTGGCGTTCACCACCCTGAGGATACTTTGTTTTAAGAGCCTTAACCTCTATGTTCTGCTCACCGGAGGTCAACTCCTTGAACCTCTCTATAACACTAGGTTTATTATCCTCAATACCAATAATACCCTTCGCATTATCAAATAACCTAAGCATTATTTTTAACCCTTCAATAATCATTTCTGGCTCTTCTAGCATAAGCCTGTAATCATATGTAAGATAAGGCTCACATTCGGCACCATTAACGATTACATAATCGATTTTACTCTCATCCTTGGGTGTAAGCTTAACATGAGTAGGGAAACCCGCTCCCCCAAGACCAACTATGCCAGATTCCTTTACAGCTTTCTTGATGTTTTCTTTGGACATACTCGTATAATCACGCTCACGTCCATAACCTTCTATCTTCTTATATTCATTGTCGTTAGTAATTACAATTGATTCTTCCATTTTACCAGCTGC
>CAZODB010000260.1:0-2733 GCA_964578425.1 uncultured Herbinix sp. | reverse complement strand
ATAAGAATAAGGAATAGGTTAAACAAACAGCTTGCATCAAAGACTAGATGCAAGCTGTTTGTTTGTAAATTATATATACTATTTCACTGCAAATTTCTTTCTAAGTCACAATTATAGGAATTATTATTCAAAATGTGAGTGGCATCATTTTTTTTATAATTATTTTTGATAGAATGTAATTAGAAAGTTAATAAAACAAATTGAAAGTGAGGAAGATAATATGAAGTCATATATTAAGGCAAATGAAAAAAACTTTAAGACATTGGAGCAATATGTACCTATCGTAGACCGTGTTCATGGAGCGAGTCATCCAGAGTTTCATGATGTTCGAAGACTGTTCGAGGAAATTAATCTAAAGGTAAAAAAGACAGGAGCCGACAAAACGGAATTGGAAAATAAGTTCAAGCAACTAAGAGAGATAACTAATAATTATAGCGTGCCTGGAGATGTATGTGAAAGCTACGAGGCAGTATACAATATGCTTGCCGAATTGGATAAAGCATATCATTCGTAGTAAGGCTACAGAATACAAAAGGCCTACTTAATGGTATTACGATAGGCTTTCGGTAATCAAGTTTTCTGAGTAGCAGATATTAAGATGAGGAGGAAGAAACATGCAGAAGCATATGAACCATATATTGGGTAGAAAAAATCAGATAGCATTAGTCAGTGGTATTTTAATCGCAATTGCCTTTATAAGCAAGTGGATAACAGGTGGTACAGACATATTTACCATAGCACTGATAACCGCATCAATATTGGGTGTTCTACCTATTGCCATCCAAGCATATCAGGCCTTGAGTGTAAAAGTAGTCAGTATAGATGTATTAGTAACAATAGCCGTTATGGGAGCATTTATAATTAAGAACTATGAAGAGTCGGCTATAGTAACATTTTTGTTCTTATTCGGAGCATTCTTAGAATTACGTACACTTAATAAGACCCGTACGGCCATAAAAGCATTAACAGAGATGGCTCCGGAGAGTGCTCTAAGGAAGATGGAGAACGATGAGTTTGAAGAGGTGGAAGTTGACGAAGTAGACGTTGGTGATGTTCTTCTTGTAAAGACAGGTGCTAAGGTTCCTGTTGATGGTACGGTTATAATCGGTGAAGGTCATATTAATGAAGCGAGTATTACAGGGGAATCCCTGCCTGTAGGAAAAGAAAAAGATTCTAAGGTATTCGCTGGTACAATATTAGAGAATGGAACTATTCAGATAATTGCAGACAGAGTTGGCGAGGACACAACATTTGGTAAGATTATTGAGCTGGTAGAAGAAGCTCAAGATTCAAAATCAGCAGCAGAACGTTTTATTGACCGCTTCTCGAAATATTATACACCAGCTGTCCTAGTATTAGCATTTGTGGTATGGCTAATATCAAGGAATCCTGAACTAGCTATAACAATTCTAGTACTTGGCTGCCCTGGAGCTCTGGTTATCGGTGTACCTGTATCTAATGTTGCAGGTATTGGAAATGGAGCACGACATGGTGTACTTCTAAAAGGTAGTGAAGTTATCAATGATTTCAGCCGTGTTGATACTATGATATTTGATAAGACCGGTACACTAACCGAAGGAAATCCAGCTGTTTCAGAGGTGGAATATTATACGGAAAATGTGGATGAAGTATTGGGATATCTTGCAAGTATTGAACGGGAATCCGATCATCCATTGGCTAAGGCAGTATTGAAGAAAATTGGTGACACAAGTTTCTCACCTGTTGAAAACACAGAAGTTGTTAAGGGCGGAGGAATTGTAGCCACCGTAAATGACCATAGAGTAGCAGTAGGTAATGTAGCCTTAATGGAAAGAGAAAAGGTTGTATTAGATAGAAAGGCTAAAGAAGATCTAGCAAGATTTGAGAAAAATGGTAACTCTCTTGTAATTACTTCTGTTGATGGCAAGCTTATGGTCTTAATGGGTGTTCGTGACCAGATTAGACCAGGAGTTAAGGAAGATCTTCAGAGACTAAGGGACTTGGGTGTAAAGAACCTTGTAATGTTATCCGGTGACAATCAGGGAACAGTAGATGTAGTAAGTCGTGAACTGGGTCTAACCAAAGCGCACGGTAACATGCTTCCAGAAGATAAGGCAGAATATCTTAAGAAGCTTAAGGAAAAAGGTCAAATCGTGGCATTCGTTGGAGATGGTGTTAATGACAGCCCTTCCCTAGCCTTGGCAGATATAGGTATTGCCATGGGAAGTGGAACAGATGTAGCTATTGAGACATCGGATGTAGTCTTAATGAACTCAGACTTTAGCAGGTTGCCCCATGCGCTTGGATTAACAAAAGCTATATCCAGAAATATGAAGCAAAATATATTCATAGCTTTAGGTGTTGTAGTAGTCCTGCTTGTCAGTGTCTTCTTCAGTGACTGGATGAATATGTCCATAGGCATGTTAGTACATGAAGGTAGTATCTTAGTAGTAATCGTTAATGGTATGAGACTACTGCGCTATCGCCTTAGAGGTAAAAGAAGTTAAAACTTGATTTAGATCAAGGTTTTATATTGAGAAAGATGGTAATATTAAACCATAGACAAGAAAGAAGTTATTATATAAAGAAAGACGGTAATATTAACCATAGATAGGAAATCAGTTATAGCACAATATGTGCGGGAAGGAGATTATTATGAAAGCAGCAACAATCCACTTAGAGACACTAACATGTCCATCATGTACGCAAAAGATCGAAGGAGCAGTAAAGGCCTTAGACGGTATCGATAAAGAC
>CAZODB010000259.1:0-2749 GCA_964578425.1 uncultured Herbinix sp. | reverse complement strand
TGGTGGTTCTAATTTTGTTTCATTAAATCCGGACACGGTCGTATTAATGAAAACACACTATTATATAGTATTATATTGATTTGGTAATGTCAATACATAATTTTCAAAGGCTTGTATAAAATAATTGATATTATAGCTAATATTCAATTGGAGGTAACAAGAATGGAGCACAAGATTAGAACAGACCTTGCTCTAGAAGTCAGAGAGAGCTTTCCTGAGGATAATGTAGAGATTAAGGGGGTTATTCTAACAGAGCATTTTGATAAAAAAAATAAAATTCGTATATCAACAGTAAACATTAAGGATGAAGCAGGAGCAAGGGCTATGGAGAAGCCTATAGGAACATATATTACTATTGAAGCCCCTGAGCTAAACAATTCGTCAGAGGATTATCATAAACCGATATCGGACTATATAGTAAAAAGTCTAGAAAAACTTACAGGGGATATAGCTAATGATGAGATACTTGTTGTAGGCCTTGGAAACCGCGAGGTTACACCGGATGCTTTAGGTCCACAGGTTATAGACAATCTATTTGTTACAAGACATCTTATACGGGAATTTGGTAATGATTTTAAGGAGCAAAACCATCTAGGTAATGTAAGCGCTATATCCCCTGGGGTTATGGCTCAGACTGGTATGGAGACCCTAGAGATTATAAAAGGAGTTATAAAGGAAACCAATCCAAAGCTAATAATTGTTATAGACGCCTTAGCATCAAGAAGCATTAAAAGATTAAGCACCACAGTTCAGATATCAGACACAGGCATAAGTCCAGGTTCAGGGGTAGGTAATAATCGTAAGGCTCTTAATGAGGAAAGCCTTGGCGTTAAGGTTATAGCGATTGGTGTTCCGACAGTAGTTGATGCAGCTACAATAGTAGGGGATACCTTAACAAAATATATGGAGACAACTGGATTTAATGAAGAAGAAATATATGGTTTCATATCAGATGTAAACAGTGAGGAAATGAATAATATGTTTGTAACACCTAAGAATATAGATGAAATGGTAAAACGAATCAGCTATACCTTGTCAGAGGCACTTAATTCATGCTTTTCCGCACCTAATTTTTCATAGCTGCTACCCAATCTTTCTTAAGCGTATACTTAATCTTTCTTAAGTGTATACCCAATCTTTCTTAAGTGTATACTTAATCTATCTTAGGAGCTATTTGATTTATCTTAGGTACTACCTATTCTTGCTAAGGTATTACCTATGGCTTCTTAGGTAATAAATACAAGCTATTTGAATATAATTAGATAGGCTTGTGTTTTAGAATGCATTGGTTTGGAGGCTATAATGAAGCAAAATTCAAATAAGCAAAAACAAAAGTATTACAGAATATTACTTTTGTTTACTATTATATTATTAGTAGTGATTTTCTTAGGTGCATTTTCCCTGTCATTTTCTAATAAACTTGGCCAAGCTAAAGCAAGTACAGGAACAGCTATTTTCTCTGCAATATATTCAAGTATTATTGAGAATGGATCAGCTACCATTGATTATCAGATCAATAAGGATAAGGAGCTATATCCATTTCCCTTAAACATGGCTTCGCAGATTTGTCAGATTCATCAAAATGTATCTGCTGATACATTGACATTGAGCTTACATAATAAGATAATCAAAACGCAGGAAGGCATAATAGATCCACAAGGTGACCCACCTATAGGGACTATAAGCATTGAGGATTATACCCATGGAATACTGACAAGGGAGTACATATTGACAAATGGAGCATATCTCAACAGAGAGGACTTTCAAGATTACATAGAGACTAATGCTACCCTTGATTACAAATCTCAGGAATTACCTGTTAGTATTTTGGAGGGAGCTATTGATTATAATGAATTTAATATAGGATATGGAGAAGAAGAGGGGGAAGCCATGGAGGTTATGAAAAGCTATAATGGAACTCCTTTTATATTGGAACAGCTTAATGATGTAAATTTTTTAGTTCGTAATTTTTTTATTGTTGCTCCTGCGACTAGGATAACAGATGAATTATTTGATGCTAAAATCTTACTTGCTAAGGATATGACTATTAAGACTAAGAATGACAAACCGCAGATACTAATCTATCATACGCATTCGCAGGAAGCATTCCTGGATAGTAGAAAAGGAGTATTGGAGGATTCTGTTGTGGGAGTTGGTGATTTACTTACAGAAATCCTAGAAGAGAAATATGGCTATAATGTTATACATGATCGGGGAGTGTATGACCTCGTAGATGGGAGGCTTGATAGAAATAAAGCCTATAACTATGCAAGAGATTCAGTATTAGAAATACTGAATGAAAATCCATCAATAGAAGTTACAATAGACTTACATAGGGACGGTATAGGTAAACGCTCAACAATTATAGACGGACAAGAAACTGCTCAGATCATGCTACTAAACGGACTAAGCAGAGACAAAAATGGACCTATAACAAGACTAGATAACCCTAATTTGCAAGATAACCTTGCTTTTTCTCTACAGCTTCAATTAAAATCACTAGAGATGTATCCAGGGCTCTTCTATAAGAATTATTTAAACTATTTGCGTTACAATCTAGATATAAGGCCTAAAAGCATACTTATAGAGCTTGGAACAGACAAAAACACCCTTAGGTCAGCCAAGAAAGCTATGGAGCCTTTTGCGGAAATACTTGACGCCGTCCTAAAGGGACAGTAAAATAGAGATAATGTAAACATACACAGTGAGGATAAATCCTCCGTTATAAGTAACGAAGCAAAAATAATAT
>CAZODB010000258.1:0-2749 GCA_964578425.1 uncultured Herbinix sp. | reverse complement strand
GTTCCAAATGATTTATCTAATACTACATTTCTTCCCTTGGGACCTAATGTTACTCTTACAGTATCTGCAAGTTTATTTACCCCTGCTTCAAGGGCTTTACGTGCTTCTGCACCGTATTTGATTTCCTTAGCCATGTCTTTATATCCTCCTTCTTAGTCTTCTACTATTGCAACTATATCGCCTTGCTTAACAATAATAAATTCCTCTTCATCAAGCTTAACTTCTGTTCCGGCATATTTAGAATAAATAACTCTATCTCCTATCTTAACCTGCATAGTAACTTCCTTGCCGTCAACCATACCGCCGGGTCCAACTGCGACAACCTCTGCTTGCTGTGGCTTTTCCTGAGCTTGACCGGGTAATACAATTCCGGATTTAGTTGTTTCCTCTGCGACCACTTGCCTTAAAACCACCTTATCTCCTAATGGTACTAGCTTCATTTAATATTCCTCCTTATATCCAATTTTTGATAATTATTAGCACTCTATCTGATTGAGTGCTAAGTTATACCTGTTATATTAGTAAATTTACCTTAAATATGCAACTTCTCTTCCCTTAAGATACAGGGGAAATACTTCTGCTTTCTCTTACTAGCTCTTAATATCTCCTTTTATCTCATTTTTTTGATTTTATGCCCCTATCCTCATCGAACTCCTAGCCTTATCTTAAGAATATTATCCAATGAACCTCAAACAAAAAAGCTATCACCCTATGGCAATAACTTTTCTTATTTCATCTATACTACTATAATATACTATTTATAGTATATTATGCTTTTTTAGTATATTCCGAATTAGAAACTGTATACCAAAACGGTACCAATATTATGGCAAAAATATTTTATGATTTGCTACTTAAACAATGCTATTGGTCTTGATAATAGTTCTTGGTAACGCATCCTTGGAATTCTTCCATGGTTCATCAGCGTATCGATAATCAAATTTATCTATGAACCAATCCAATTCATCTCTTACCCTCTTCATATTATCAAGATACAGTGAATCTAATTCACTGATAAAATCCTTAAGCTGTGTCCCGCTAAGATGCTTTGGTGCCTGTTTATAAAGTACACCATAATGATGGCTACAAAACCCCTTACATGATTTGAACTTCTTCTTAAACTCATCCTCCTGGCGATATAAATAAAATATTGTATCAATATATCGGCAGAAGGTACGATTAATCATTTCACATATATAGCATGCGCCGTCCTGCTCCTCTATATAGGATACTACCCCTGAGGTCTCACCCTGCCTTTTAAAGAATGATGGAGCCTGTATCCTCGCATTGCTTCCAGAGAGCTTTTCTATATCTTTAATAACCTTGTCCATATGACTTTTTAGGATCAATGCTAATCCCAGACGATTCTGATTCTTATATAGAAGCTGTATATGTTCATTACAAAAGCCCAGTCTAGAGGTCTCACCGCGAACATCATCCTCCATATAACTGGGTCCCATAGTAAAATCTATTGCATTTGTTTCTAGTTCTTTTCTCATACTGCAAATCGAACATTCACCGCCAAGATCAAAGGCCTCATTTACAGGTATAGTGTGTAATTTTTGCTTCAATTTCGTCCCTCTTTTATAAGTTCTTTAATTTCCCTTGCCTTATCCTTAATTCTCTCATTAGCATCTCTTGATATAAGAATTCTGGATATCCATCTTGATGATTCATCTAGCTTACCGATTTTTCTGGAAAGCTCTGCCACAAGTAAAGCTATGGTGCTTTCATCCATACCACACATAGGAAACGTCTCCTTCATATAGGCCTCGGAAAACCCATCATATGCATTAGATATAAACTCCATTTCTTCCTTATATAGCTGTGCCAATACCTTCTTATACTCAAGGGTATCCTTAGGCAGATTCTCTGCTTTTCCTCTAATAACCCATGCTGTCTTCAAACAGGTATATGCTCTCTCTGAGGTCTTTGCCTTTTTTACGATAGAGCTTACTAAGGCCATCTTATGCCTAACAATTGCATCATCATAGCTATATATACTATCCGACTCTTCAACTGGCTTAAAGCTTGCCGTTATACTTTTTTTAATCCATTCACCCTGTGTATATGTAACGTTCTTGAAAAATCTAGTTAGCGAAGCGTATCCACAGCTAGTACATAAAACTGCATCATATTTCAATGGATCTGCTTGCTGGTATCTTGGTCTTAAATCACTATCAAGACTTTTCAGCTTCACCCTGCCTGTCTTGACACTCTTTGATTTGAATTCCGAATCACATACAGGGCAGGAATATGTCTTGTCAAATATAATGTCCTCCTCAGAAAAGGTGTTTTTAGCTTTTTTCCTACTACCCTCGGCTTCTTCCTTTTCCTTTTCATCATATATATTAATATTTGATAGGTTGTCTAATCCAAATTCCTCCAAGCCCGAAAATAAATTATCCATGAATATACCTCCTGTTCAAGTTCATAAGTGTCTAATATTATTAATCCGCAATACTGATTCCCAGTTATAGAATATATGGACTTATATAATATGATAGCACATAATATGTTAAGATAAAAGTGTAAATTAAAAAAGCTGCACCATAGTCACTTTATAGGACTGAGTACAGCTTATTTGTATGTATATTATTTTGTGCGGTAGAAGATATGGTCACCCAAAATCCTGTAATCACTAAATTTTTCCTTAGTACTTTTTGCATATTTATTGTTCATTCTAAAGCACAGGTAATCACCTATATTATTCTCACCATTTAGAGCTGCCTTGGCTGCTTTTATTGCC
>CAZODB010000257.1:0-2770 GCA_964578425.1 uncultured Herbinix sp. | reverse complement strand
TTGTTAAGGAGGGAAGAAACGTGCCAAGAAAAGGACATGTACCCAAAAGGGATGTGCTGGCGGATCCGCTATACAACAATAAGGTTGTAACAAAGCTTGTTAACAACATTATGCTGGACGGCAGAAAGGGAACCGCACAGAAAATAGTATACGGAGCTTTTGAGAAGGTGGCAGAAAAGTCCGGAAAGGATGCCGTCGAAGTATTCGAGGAGGCTATGAACAATATTATGCCTATGCTCGAGGTTAAAGCAAGACGTATCGGCGGAGCGACCTATCAGGTTCCTATTGAAGTAAGACCTGAGAGAAGACAGGCGCTAGCTCTTAGATGGTTAACAACATTCTCCAGAAAAAGAGGAGAAAAGACCATGCAGGATAGACTAGCGAATGAAATTTTAGATGCTTCTAATAGTACAGGAGCAGCTGTTAAGAAAAAAGAGGATATGCATAAAATGGCAGAGGCAAATAAAGCATTTGCTCATTATAGGTGGTAAAAGGAAAGTATATAGTATCATAGCATGTTCTTCTTTAATTCTAATTAATTGTAGGAAACATGATTTGAGAATTGTTTATCATTCTTTGCCAGTAACAAGCAAATTATTAAATGGGATTTGCTTGCCATGAATTAAGGAGGAAATATCTTTGGCAGGAAGAGAATATCCATTGGATAGGACTAGAAACATCGGTATTATGGCACATATAGATGCTGGAAAGACAACACTTTCAGAGCGTATATTGTATTATACTGGAGTAAACTACAAAATAGGTGATACCCATGAAGGTACTGCTACTATGGACTGGATGGAGCAGGAACAGGAAAGAGGAATCACTATAACATCAGCAGCGACCACATGTCATTGGACGCAGGAGCTGGAGCATAAAAAGATACCTGGAGCATTAGAACATCGTATCAATGTTATTGATACCCCTGGACACGTTGACTTTACCGTTGAGGTAGAGCGTTCACTTCGTGTACTAGACAGTGCTGTGGGAGTGTTCTGTGCTAAGGGTGGTGTTGAGCCCCAATCCGAGACTGTTTGGCGTCAGGCTGACAAATATCGGGTACCGAGAATGGCATTTGTAAATAAGATGGACATTTCAGGTGCAGACTTTTTTAATGTTATAAAAATGATAAGAACTAGGCTTGGGAAAAACCCTGTAGCCTTACAGCTTCCAATCGGTAAAGAAGACACCTTTATAGGTGTTATAGATTTATTCGAGATGAAAGCTTATATCTACAATGATGACAGAGGTGAAGATATTACAATCACTGATGTTCCTGAAGATATGAAGGAACTTGCAGAAGAATATAGAGGTATTATGATTGAAGCTATCTGTGATACCAATGATTCTTTGATGGAGAAGTATCTTGAGGGAGAAGTTCCATCTGTGCAGGAGCTTAAGGGTGCTCTTAGAAAAGCAACTATTTCTACTGAAATCATTCCAGTTTTATGCGGAACAGCATATCGTAACAAGGGTGTACAGAAGCTTTTAGATGCAATTATTGAGTTTTTACCTGCTCCTACTGATGTAGCTGATATCAAGGGTGTTGACGACAATGGTAATGAGGTTACAAGAAAATCCTCTGATGAGGAACCTTTCTCAGCATTGGCATTTAAGATAATGGCAGATCCATTCGTTGGTAAGCTAGCTTTCTTTAGAGTGTATTCAGGAACATTGAATTCTGGATCCTATGTTCTAAACTCCTCAAAAGGGAAAAAGGAACGTGTAGGCCGAATTCTACAGATGCATGCCAACAAGAGAGAGGATTTGGACAAGGTATACTCAGGAGACATAGCTTCTGCTGTAGGACTTAAGGTTACAGCCACAGGTGATACACTTTGTGATGAAAAGCATCCAGTTATACTTGAGTCCATGGAATTCCCTGAGCCAGTTATCAACGTAGCTATTGAGCCTAAGACCAAGGTTGGACAGGATAAGATGGGAGAAGCTTTAGCTAAACTTGCTGAAGAGGATCCTACATTCAAAGCCTACACAGATGAAGAAACAGGTCAAACGATTATCGCAGGTATGGGTGAGCTTCATTTGGAAATCATCGTTGATAGATTACTTCGTGAATTTAAGGTTGAAGCTAATGTTGGTGCTCCTCAGGTTGCTTACAAGGAGACATTTACTAAGACAGTTGAGATTGACAGTAAATATGCAAGACAATCTGGTGGACGTGGTCAATATGGACACTGTAAAGTTCGTTTTGAACCTATGGATGCCAATGCAGAGAAGACCTTCGAATTTGTTTCTGAGGTAGTAGGTGGAGCAATTCCCAGAGAATATATACCAGCTGTCGGAAACGGCATAGCAGAAGCATCAAAAGCGGGTATTCTTGGTGGATATCCTGTGCTCGGCATAAGGGCGGTTGTATATGATGGCTCTTACCACGAGGTTGACTCCAGTGAAATGGCATTTAAGATTGCAGGCTCCATGGCATTTAAGGATGCTATGAACAAGGGTGCTTCCGTGCTTCTTGAGCCAGTCATGAGAGTTGAGGTTACCGTGCCTGATGATTATATGGGTGATGTTATCGGAGACATAAGCTCACGACGTGGTCGTATTGAGGCTACTGATGATCTGAATGGTTCGAAGCTAATACACGGATTTGTTCCTCTATCCGAGATGTTTGGTTATGCCACATCTCTTCGTTCCCGTACACAGGGACGCGGAGCATATTCTATGTTCTTTAATTCTTATGAACAGGTACCTAAGAGTGTTCAGGAAAAGGTACTGACAAACAAGGGCAAGAATTAAGAGGCTGTAC
>CAZODB010000256.1:0-2781 GCA_964578425.1 uncultured Herbinix sp. | reverse complement strand
GTATGACAGATACTATGGGACGTATGCACTCTGATGCACAGTTCGCTGGTTCTTCATCAGTTCCTGCTCACGTTGAGATGATGGGACTTATCGGAATGGGTAACAACCCTATGGTCGGCGCTACAGTGGCTGTGGCAGTAAGTATCCAGGAAGCTGCTGACGCAAATCGCTTCTAGGTCTTTTAGGAGTCATATAGAATATAGTGATTGTCAAAAACACCTCAATGAGCTGAAAAAACATTGAGGTGTTTTTATAGTATTTATATATAAAATAAGTAATTTGTGAAATCATTATTGAAGAGAATACATAACTATGATACAGTATCATAAAGGCGTAATGTGATTATTTTCGACGTATTACTACATTTTGCTAAAGTTTGATTTTAAAGATACTACAAGAGAAAGGAATCGAGTATGAAAATGAAATTACCTAAAATGAAATTAAATTTATCATTAAGAATTGGCCTTTCTATGGGTGTAATTATTTTAATTAGTATGCTTGCTATGGGCTTGATAGCAACTAGCTACAGCTCTAATATGCTAATAAAAGCAGAACAAGAGAGTATTGAAAGCTTGGCTAAAAGTGGAGCAAGCCGAGTTGAGGCTGTAATTGGTATGCGACTTAATACATTAAGTGAAGCAGCTAATAACGAAATTGTAGCTACTATGAAATGGAATCTTCAGCAAAAAAACTTAATGGGTGCTGTTGAACGTATGGAATTTTTGGACATAGCAGTAGTCTCGAAGGAGGGTATCGCCCAGTATGTACTTACAGGAGATACAACAGATCTCTCCGACAGAGACTATATTATTAGGGCTCTGGCAGGAGAGGCTAATGTATCTAATGTCATTATAAGTAGAGTTACTAATTCAGTTGTATTAATCTATGCAGTGCCTATCTATAAGGATGGGGAAGTAGTGGGGGCGCTAATTGGCCGAAAAGACGGAGTTGCATTAAATGAAATTACAGATGAGATGGGTGTAGGTGAAAGAGGCTATGCATTTATTATAGGCTCCGATGGTACTTTTTATGCTCATCCTAATAGAGAAAACATTATGAATCAGGCAAATGCGTTTGGAGATATTGAGACAGACGGACCTTTAAAGAATTTTGGTATCAAACTGGGAGAGCTGGGCATAGGTAATACTGGAACTTTAAGGTATGAATATGAAGGTGATAACCGTATGACGGCAATGACTCCGATACCAGGTACTTCGTGGATATTAGGAATCGGTAATTATGAAGAGGATGTATTGGAGGATGTCAAAAGCCTTCGTAACTTTCTTCTATCGTTGGTTATATTAGTCCTAGTACTAGGCATTGTAGCAGGAGCCTTAAATGGAATAATGCTTGCGAAACCAATACGTATACTTGAAACTGCATTAGTAGCCATATCAAATTATGATTTAACAGATGACTTGAGCAAGAGTCATTCAAAAATCATTTACCGTTCAGATGAAATCGGATCTATTGCTAGGTCTCTTTACACCATGAAAGATAACATTTTGCAATTAGTTCAGAGTGTAGCCATGAATGCAGAGCACATTGCTTCATCATCTGAAGAGCTGACATCAATTACGGAGCAAACTGAGTCCTCTGCCAACGAAGTTTCACGAACTATAGAGGAAATCGCTAGAGGAGCTACAGATCAAGCAAAGCAAACCGAACATGGTGCTACA
This sequence comes from uncultured Herbinix sp., assembly GCA_964578425.1. GTDB lineage: Bacteria > Bacillota > Clostridia > Lachnospirales > Lachnospiraceae > Mobilitalea. Next base: position 1,102 of record CAZODB010000256.1, on the reverse strand, counting down.
GCCACTAATACTCTTGGCGAGCTTATAGCAGAGAATCTTAATCAATTAAGTACGCTTAATTCATCTGTTGATTTAGTAAATGGCTTATCTGATAATGGATTAATTGCCGTTCAGGATTTGAATAACAAGAATAATGAATCAGGCACCGCTTCTGGAAAAATATATGATATGGTTGTTGAGACTGATAAGAGCGCGGATAGAATAAGATTGGCGAGCGAGATGATTAAGAATATAGCCGATCAGACAAATCTTCTTGCACTTAATGCATCTATTGAAGCCGCAAGAGCAGGTGATGCTGGTAGAGGCTTTGCCGTGGTTGCAGAAGAAATCAGAAAATTAGCTGAGCAGTCAAATCGGTTTACTGACGAGATATCTGAAATCATTGTGGAGCTTACCAATAATACAGGTGCTAGTGTTAAGGTATTTGATGACGTTAGTAAAATCATGGAATCTCAAACTGTTAGTGTTGAAAACACTATTGAAAAGTTTAATGGTATTAGGGAGGCCATAGAAGAAATAAGAGTGATTATTGGCGATCTTAACACATCAGGTAATAACATGAATACTAAGAAGGAAGATATGATAGACACGATTGAGAATCTATCTGCTATCTCTGAAGAAAATGCTGCGGCTACCGAGGAAGCATCAGCTTCTGTAGAAATGCAAACCAATTCTATTGGAGAAATTGCAAGCGCCAGTGAGTCCTTGGCTAAGTTAGCATCAGATTTACAAATGGAGATAAGTAAATTTAAATACTAAAAATAATTTCGTCATATAGAATAATTCAAAAGGGCTGTTCCTGATATCTTTTAGGGGAGCAGCCTAATTGTTTTTTAAAGGTTCTAGCAAAATTAGAATAATCATTAAAGCCTGACATTCTGCAGGTATCGTTGAGGGAAGAACCCTCTACGAGATACTTTTTTGCAAGGATAATTCTTTTGTAGATTATATATTGTTGCAAGGGCACCCCTGTAACCTTCTTAAAGCATCGGCTTATGTATGTGGGATTATGATGGACATGCTCCGCAACATCAGCCATGGTTATTGACTCGGTTAGATGATTATCTATATATTGCATGGTTTTATTTACTATGGGAGGCAT
>CAZODB010000255.1:1318-2818 GCA_964578425.1 uncultured Herbinix sp. | reverse complement strand
ATCATATAGTATTAATAACTACATGATAAGGTATTCATTAGTATTTGTCAAGTTTTACTGTTTGAACTAATCATTTGGAGAGTTTTTTTGAAAGCTCTAATTAAGATATAAAGTTATGTTTACGATAATAAACTATTAAGTTGTTAATATTGCAAAATTACAAAATAAACCTACAAAATTCAGAATGATTGTGATATACTATTGACAATAGATTAAGTAGTAGGAAGCCTATTCGTCTAAAGCCATGAATTATAGGAAGATCATCGGAGGCAACAATGTTAAATTATAAAAAAATTAGATTGATGACAAAGCTTGCCGTATATGAGAAAAAGGACGGCAAGGAGGACATATATCTTAGCAAATACTATAAAACCGACTATGTAAGACTCCAGGTTATCAAGTCAATTATAACTGCGACTATAGGATATTTATTAATTATTGCCTTGATTGTATTTTACAGGATGGAATATTTGATAAAAAATGCCGTCACACTGGATTACAAGCTACTGGGAACCTATGTACTGGGTTTTTATATAATGACAATTACTATATTCGGGTTGGGAGCATTGATATTGTATTCCATGAAATATGATGCTTCCAGAAAAAAGCTTTCCAGATATTTTAGGCTGTTAAAGCGCCTGGAAAAAGTATATAATGAATCATCCCATGATTCATAAGTTTGGAGGAAGACAAGATGCTACAAATACTTGAATTCAGAGAAAGAGTAAAAAACTTTTATCAAAGATATGATGCATATCTTCTACCGGTAATAAAGTTTATATTTGCATTTATAGCATTTCAGACTATAAATAAGGAGATCGGTTATGATGAAAGGCTTAAGACCTTACCCATCGTACTTGGTATCTCATTATTAAGTGCATTTACACCTTCGGCTGTTATGGTTCTTCTAGCAGCTGTAATATCTACACTTCATGTATATTTTATATCTCCGATTCTGTCAGTTATTATTATTATTATATTATTGATATTATATCTTCTGTTTGCGAGATACACACCAAAGCAAGGATATGTACTACTTGCTATACCGGTTTTGTTTCTTTTGAAAATACCATACATTATACCGATTTTACTTGGTCTAGTATCTACACCTGTAGCTATGATTCCTACAAGCTGTGGTGTAATAATATATTTTTTATTCCAGATAATAAAGTCAGCTGTAACCATGCAGATTAATTTATCTATAGAGGATATTATTCAGCTTTACACCCATGTTATTGACAGCTTGACAGGGGATCGTCAAATGATCATGACGATTGTCATATTTGCATTAATAATAATGGTAACTTATTTTATAAGAAAAATGTCCTTTGATTATGCATTTGAGATATCTATACTGGCAGGAGGCTTAACTGGAATATTAGGTTTTTTAATTAGTTATTTGATATTAAATCAATCGAAGCAGATTTTAAGTATGCTTCTTGGAACAATTGCATCAATTGTACTGGTCTATATCATTCATTTCTTTAGGCTGACATTAGA
>CAZODB010000255.1:0-1218 GCA_964578425.1 uncultured Herbinix sp. | reverse complement strand
ATTACCTTTACTGATATAGTTGAAATCATTATACTTGCATTCCTTATTTATCATGTAGTCAAATGGATAAAGAACACAAGAGCCTGGACCCTGGTGAAGGGACTGGCTGTTATAATGCTGTTCTGGTTAGTTGGAATTATATTTCAGTTAAATGTTGTAATATGGATTATATCTAATACTATAGATGTAGGAATTATCGCTATCTTAATTGTATTCCAGCCTGAGCTTAGAAAGGCTTTGGAACAGCTGGGTAAGAAAAACATTGTTCGTTCGATTCTTATCTTTGATGATGCTAAGGATGAGAGATTTTCAAACTATACATTAAACGAAATAATTAGAGCCACATTTGAGCTGGCTAGAAATAAAACCGGAGCATTAATGGTTATAGAGGAAGAGATACAATTAAATGAATTTGAAAGCTCGGGTATAGCTATTGACAGTGTATTAAGCAGTGAATTACTAATTAATATTTTTGAAAAAAACACACCACTCCATGACGGAGCTGTTTTAATCAGAGCTAATCGAATTGTAGCTGCTACCTGCTATCTACCCTTGTCTGATAATGTACAATTAAGCAAGGAACTAGGAACAAGACATCGGGCTGGTATAGGCATAAGTGAGATAACAGACAGTCTAACCATCATTGTATCTGAGGAGACCGGTAAGGTATCCATAGCAAGAGAGGGTAAGCTGATTCGTAATATAGACGGAGATTATCTAAAAGCAAAGATAATCGAAGCTCAGAAAAAAGTCGTTGACACTAAGCAGACGTTCAAATTTTGGAGAGGAAGACTTAAGAATGAAAGAGAAATTGACTAGAAATATTGGTGTAAAAATTCTTTCTGTAATTCTCGCCGCTTTATTGTGGCTGGTCATTACTAATGTAAATGATCCGCTTCGCTATGAAACTTATTCAGATGTGCCTGTTAAAATTTTGAATGAAGGGCTAATTAAAAATTCGAAACAGAGTTATGAAATCATAGAGGGGGAAACAGTAGCTTTTAAGGTGGCCGCAAGAAGATCTATAATCGAAAGTCTAGGAAAATCTGACTTTGAGGTAATAGCTGATTTTGCTAATTTATCCAATGTTAATGCTGTTAATATAACGATTACCCCCAAAAGATATAAGAGTGATATAGAAATTACCGATAGAGGAGATGTACAGCATTTAAAAATCAGCATAGAGGAATTATCAAGTAAAGAGTTTAAGATAAGTGT
>CAZODB010000254.1:0-2855 GCA_964578425.1 uncultured Herbinix sp. | reverse complement strand
GAAAAATCCAACTTGAATGCCACATCACTAAGAGCATTTAATTGTAATCCACTTGAGAAATCAGGTAGTAAGGAGAAGTAGCCCGCAGCAGGGTCAACAACATAAAGTCCTGTAAGCTGGCATATTATTCCAAGAACCCAAGTTAATAGGATTCCAAGTAAAATACCACCTTTTACTTTCTTAATAATTAGAATTGATGTGATAAGTACACCAAGGATGGCAAGAATAACACTTACATTTTGAGTTAGTGTTACACCATCTCCATGGAAAGAATGGAACTGCACCATTGTCGCAGCATTGCTACTAACAATACCTCCATTTTGCATACCTATAAAGGCAATAAATAGACCGATACCAGCTGCGACTGCAAGCTTCAAGGTTGCAGGAATGGAGTTAAATATAGACTCACGAACTTTGGTTAATGAAAGCAGAATGAAGATAATACCTTCGACAAATACTGCTGCTAATGCAACCTGCCAGGAATAACCCATGGTCAGTACTACAGTATAGGCAAAGTATGCATTTAATCCCATTCCAGGAGCCAAAGCGAAGGGATAGTTTGCCAAAAAGGCCATTAATAAAGTAGCAAAACATGCAGATATCGCTGTTGCTAAAAACACTCCATTTGGATTCATTCTGGCTGAACCCTCAAGTCCAAGAATATCATTGAAAGCTGTCATGGTGCTTGGATTAACCGCAAGGATATAGGCCATGGTCATAAATGTCGTTAGTCCCGCTAGTACCTCCGTCTTAACATTTGTCTTGTTTTCTTTCAACTTAAAAAATCTCTCTATCATATGCATCCTCCCACTAAAATAAAAACCAAATAAATATATTCTTTATTACATAATAATTGTATCTAATGTAACCAATTAATACAAGATAAGTACTTATTAGATATTTTAATCTTATTTATTAGGATTCTCTTTCCTCTTGCTTAGCATTCTCTTCAATAACTTTCTGCTGTACATCGGATGGAGCCTGCTCATATCTCGAGAATTCATAGGAATAATCTCCGATACCACCGGTCATAGACCTAAGATCTGTAGAATAACCATGTAATTCAGATAATGGAATATCAGCAACTATTTCCTGCTTACCATCCAAAGGATTCATACCTAATACTCGTCCACGTCTCTTATTTAAATCACCCATGATATCCCCAGTGAATTTATCAGGAATAACAACCTTTAAGGATACGATAGGTTCCAAAAGAACTGGAGCCGCTTCCAAAAAGCCTTGTTTAAAAGCCATTACGGTTGCTAATCTAAATGCCATTTCAGAAGAATCTACAGGGTGGTATGATCCGTCCGTCAAGGTTGCCTTTAAGCCTACAACAGGATAACCAGCCAAGGGACCCTTAATTGTACTGTCTGCAATACCCTTCTCAACAGCAGGGAAGTAGTTCCTAGGCACAGAACCACCGAATACTTTTTCCTCAAATACATAAGCTGATTCCAAATCACCTGAGGGCTCAAAATCAATTGCAACATCACCGTACTGACCATGTCCGCCGGACTGTTTCTTATGCTTACCACGTACACTCGCCTTCTTGCGAACAGTCTCACGGTAAGGTACTCTGGGCTGCATTGTTTCTACATCTACCTTATATTTTGATAAGAGCTTACTTACCGATACATCTATCTGTTGTTCACCGATACCATATAGAAGCGTCTGTCTGTTCTCTTTATCATTTACAACCTTTAATGTAAGGTCTTCATCCATGAGTTTTTGTAAAGCCTGAGAAACCTTATCATCATCGCCCTTATTCTTAGTCCTATAACGTACATAGGTATAAGGTGTGGAGATTTCAATGGGATCATATACAATCGGAGTTGCTTTAGTAGACAGTGTATCACCAGTAGCTGTTTCGGATAGTTTACCAAGTGCACCGATATCACCGGCATGTATCTCACTAACCTCCATCTGATCCTTTCCACGAAGGACATAAATTTTACTTGTTTTCTCCTCTATATCCTTGTTTGCATTATACAAAGGGGTATCACTCTTCATTATACCTGAACAAACCCTAAAAAATGAGAACTTACCGATAAATGGATCGGCAATAGTCTTAAACACCCTTGCTGAAAAAGGCTTATTAGAATCATAATTCCCTTCAAACTCATCATCATTATTAGTGTTTTTACCGACAATTATTCTCTTAGTAGGATCAGGAAAATACTTATCAATCGCTTGCATAAGCATTGTTGTTCCTTGTGCATTGATACCTGATCCCATAAGTACAGGTACAACTGAACCATCTATAACATTAGTTCGAAGCGCTTGTGAAATTTCCTGTTGTGTAAAATCTTCACCGCTAAAATATTTATCCATTAATTCCTCATTGGTTTCAGCTACTGCCTCCAGTAAAATTTCTCTGAACTTCGAAAGATTTTCCATAGTGTATTCAGGAATTTCACATTCCTCGTAATTGCTACCTGTTGTAAATCTTCTTCCTGCCATCTTTACAACATTAACAAAGCCAACAAATTTTTCATTTTCTCTAATGGGCACATGGAAAGGGGCAATCTTTTTGCCATAAAGCCCAATTAATTGCTCTATAACTTCTCTATAGCTAGCGTTATCTAGATCCATGTCTGTTACAAAGAACATCCTAGGCAAATTGTATTTCTCACAAAATTCCCACGCTTTTTGTGCACCTACCTCAACACCTGATTTTCCAGATACAACAATAATAGCCGCATCAGCGGCAGACAATGCTTCTTCGACCTCACCGACGAAATCAAAATATCCGGGTGTGTCCAAAAAGTTAATTTTTACTTCATCATATTCAATCGGTACTACGGTTGTGCTTATGGAGAATAGTCTTTTCTGTTCTTCCTTGTCGTAATCAC
>CAZODB010000253.1:0-2870 GCA_964578425.1 uncultured Herbinix sp. | reverse complement strand
CTCATATAGAACAAGTTATAGCCAAAAGGTGGCGTGATATATGAAGTCTGCATATTCGTGACTTCAGCCGTGAGTTAAGACTTATTTCTATAGGAAGTTCACATGTAAGTTAATAGAAACTTAAGAAGGCAAGCTTATAACAAACTGACAGAAGTAGTCTATAGATACAGAATAATTAGAACGATAGCTCGAAAAGAAAAAATAAGAACTCTCGTTCGAAAAACAGTTGACTTAATTTCTCTGCTTTGCTATAATTAATTAGAACAGATGTTTGGCACGGGGGAGGAATAAGATGATTATACAGGAAGGTATGTCAATCCAAAGAAAGCTAGAGATTTTATCCGATGCTGCGAAGTTCGACGTAGCCTGTACCTCAAGCGGTGTCGACCGTAAGGGGAAGGGGACGGGAATCGGTAATAGTCTGGCTTGTGGGATTTGCCATACCTTTTCTGCTGACGGAAGATGTATATCGCTACTTAAAATTCTTTTTACAAATGAATGTATATTCGATTGCAAATATTGCATCAACCGTTCCTCCAATGATGTAATACGGGCTTCTTTTACTCCCACTGAGGTATGTGAGCTTACCATGGAGTTTTATAGAAGGAATTATATTGAAGGTTTATTCTTAAGCTCAGGAATCATGGTTAGTCCAAATCATACCATGGAATTAATTTTCGCTGCTTTGCGGATGCTTCGGGAGGATTATCATTTTAATGGATATATTCATTGTAAAGCCATTCCCGGTACAGATCCGGTACTAGTGGAAGCGATAGGCTGGTATGCCGACAGGATGAGTGTAAATCTTGAGCTCCCCACGGCAAGCAGTTTGAAGCAGCTGGCACCTCACAAGAGCAGAAAGAATATACTTAAGCCTATGCGTCAAATACAGATAAGAAGAGAGAGTAATAATGAATATCTTGGTATATATGAAGGAAGACAAGCTGGAGGAAATCGGGCTCAAGACTTCATACTTAGGGATAAAAAATCTAACTATGATAATACGGTATATAACAAGGTGATTAATAGCTATAGTAGTAGGCTTGCCGATGCTAGTGAACACGCTAGTACTATGAGTGATAATAATGATTTAAGTATTAATAAGAAAGAATCTGACAATCTTGTACCTTATAGTAAATCTCCTAAAGGAAGAAGCAGATATGTTCCTGCTGGGCAGAGCACACAGATGATTATCGGGGCTACCAATGAAAGTGATTATCATATTATGTCAGTCTCGGAGTCCTTATATGATAGTTTTGATCTAAAGCGTGTATTCTATTCCGCCTTTGTAAACGTTAATGATGATAGTGACTTACCCTCTACACTTGATGACCCGCCCCTTCTTCGAGAGCATCGATTATATCAGGCGGATTGGCTTCTGAGGTTTTATGGCTTTAGGATATCAGAGCTACTTACTGAGAAGAACCCTAACTTTAATGTATTACTTGATCCTAAGTGTGATTGGGCTCTTAGGAATCTGGAGCAATTTCCGGTGGAGGTAAATAAGGCGGATTATTATACCTTGCTTAGAGTTCCTGGTATTGGAGTAAATTCTGCGAGAAGAATTACAGCTGCTAGGAAGAGTGCTGCTCTTGATTTTAAGGATTTAAAAGCGATGGGTATAGTGCTTAAGAGAGCAGGATATTTTATTACTTGTAATGGTAGGATGATGTATCCAATTAAATTAAACGAGGATTTTATTACTAGAGAGCTATTAGCTGTTAAGGATAGACTTCCCTATGGAATAGATAAGGACATTACCTATAAGCAGCTGTCATTATTCGATGATGTAAGCTATCAAGCAGATAATAGATATTTACTTCAACAAATATCTCGTGCTTAAGCGTGCCTGCGATGGTTTGTGAAAGAGCACAAGATCATAAAGAGTAAAGTAGTGTTTCACAATTATCTAAATATACTTCTTTGGTATAAGGAGGAGTCCATGAATAATATTAAAATTTTCCAGTGCGAGAATAGTATAGACGGAATCTTTACTGCGATTTACCAGGCTTGGGACTCGGGATACGGACATGCTAATGTGAAGATCGAGGAGCAAAGTGAGGATAATAATTATTCTAATATTGAATTATTTTCCGAATACATTATCGTTAATACCGATTTTGAACAAGCATTAAAGGTATCTCGCTCCATTAAAGCGAAGATTTCCATAGAAGCCTATGAAATTGTATGTAGGGTTGCTTTATCTAATTATCAGGGTAAAGGAGATTTAATTTATAGATTTCTTATATTGGGATTTCATATGGGGAGTAGTATTGTAGGCCATTTAAGCAATGATGTTGTAAATTATATGATTAAATTAAACCGATTTGTAAGTGGTGAGACTCATCATTTGCTGGGATTTATAAGATTTTCAGAGCAAGAGAATGGAATACTGACTTCAATTATACACCCCAAGAACAGTGTGCTCTCTCTGATAACTCCTCATTTTGTAGACAGGCTCCCAGAAGAAAGATTTGTTATTTTTGATAATAACAGAAATAAATGCTCATTACATTTGCCAGGTAAACCATGGATTATTGCTGAGATACCTAGTATAGATATAGCTGATTATAGTTATATAGTTGATGATGAATATGAAATTTTATGGAAAAAATTTTTTGATAATATTGCTATAAAGGAACGTATTAATCCAAAGCTTCAAAGAAACAATCTTCCTATACGATTTAGAAAGGATATGACTGAGTTTATTCCTGAACTTGTTAAGACCGTTGCTTTATAATAAATATAAATTTTATACTATAATAATATAGAAAGCATTGTATAAGAGCCTGAATATGAATAAATCATTTTATGAGTGGGATACTAAGTGAGTAAAATGAAATAAAAAATTTAGGAGGAGTATCCATGAA
>CAZODB010000252.1:0-2936 GCA_964578425.1 uncultured Herbinix sp. | reverse complement strand
GCTTCAGGCTGAAGAGGAGATAGAACAGCTAACCTTGGATATATAATATATGAAAACTTACATAATCCATAATAGTTTTCATTTATCGATATCTACAGTGTATATACTGGGAGCATTTGCACTACCCAATTACGTCAAAGAACAATTAAGCGAATTGGACTAAAGATATACAGGGGTGCTAATAGACAAGGCTATTAGCACCCCTAAGTGTTTTTATGGTTCCATAGGCTTATACCATGGGATAAGACCATCCCTTAATGCCACCTCAAAAGTGGGTATTTGGGGTGCCTTCCCACCATATCGCCAATAATATCTGGATGAAAAAAGAACATCCTCTGTCTTTTTCTTTTCGAAATTATCAGTATTTACTGTGGAATCCTCATCTTTTCTGACTTTTCTTGCAACAATAACTGTCCTATTATTTTTAAGCTCATAGGAGCAGGTGGACAGGGTAAGGATTTGGTCATCCTCTTTAATATCAATATCATCCATATTATATAATGAACGTACTCTTATCTGATATATGTATTCCATAAAATCTTTAGGGCTATTAAAATTTGATTTTACAAACGGGAAGAAGTCATTATTATCATTATTACCTGGAGTTATATATATGGAGAAAACCTTCCATAAGGCTTCTTCATATATGGTATCGAAGCTAATGACTGGATGCTCCTTCAGAAAGTCTAATTCATTGTAGTCTAGTAGATAATGGAACATGTCATCAGAGGAGGTCATATTATGACCATGAATTATTAGGTTCTGTGACTTGTCCTCAAGAGAGGATGAGGCATCAAGGAATATGCTCCCTGCCTTTAGATAGTCATGAGTAGCCCAATCCTTTTCAAGATAATACTCTGGATCACTGACGTCGGATTGTACTACAACATAGTTTATTTTTGTATCATTTTCACCATTAATATTATCAAGTCGAATCCAACCCTTAACATCATCATTCAATTGAAGGAGATTAGAAAATTTCCTTAAGCGTCCCATTTCATCCTTGTTAGGATCAGGGGTGGGTGTAGGGGGCAAATAATGGGAAGAGTCACTATCAGAAACAGAACTATCTTCCTTGTTAGCATCATTATTCGAGGATGAAATATCGGCTTCTATAGTCTCTGATGCCTCATGGTAAAATAAATCCTTAGCAAGTTCAATAGACCTTTTCATTTTATAGGGTTGTATAAATACTTCATTTATAAAGAGTGCAGTAAACACGAGAAAACCTACTATAAAAAGAATTCTAAATGCACGAATAATAATTGCTTTTTTATTATCAATTCTATTGACTGCCTTTTTATTTTCTTTTTTTGCCATACTCAAGCCCTTTCCTGCAAAATAATACACGACTATAATTATACAACTTAGGTATAAGTCAGTAAAGAGATAAATAAATTTAAATAAGGGAAACAGATAGGATGATTTAATTGTTAAAATCAAAATTAAGGATGAGGATTCTTATTTGCACAGGGTTTATTCTTTTTTTTACATTTATCAACCTTATCAGCTTGAAGAATTATTATGATGAGATGTATAAGGGATATATATTAGGCAATGATAATTTTGAAGAAAAGCTGAAGAAGGAGAATGAAAACATAAGTATATCTGAGGAGAATGAGAATCCAATAATACAAGAGAGAGAAGAACCAATAAAACCTAAGCTTAATTCCTTGTCTGCCTTGCTTATGGATGGCGAGAATAAGAGAGTTCTATATGAGGTTAACGGATATCAGGAAATGTCCATGGCTAGCACTACAAAGATTATGACATGTATTATAGCCATTGAACAGGGCAATATGGAGGACGTAGTTACTGTATCCTCCTACGCTGCAAGGATGCCTGATGTACAGCTTAATATTAGGGCTGGAGAGCAGTATTATTTAAAGGATTTGATGTATTCCTTAATGCTTGAAAGTCATAACGATGTGGCAGTAGCCATAGCTGAGCATGTAGGAGGATCTGTAGAGGGCTTTGCCACTATGATGAATGATAAAGCTAGAGCTTTGGAATGCAATAATACTAACTTTGTTACAGCAAACGGGCTTGATGCCGAGGGACATTATACGACCGCTAGGGATTTGGCTGTTATATCATCCTATGCTATACAGAACAAGGATTTCATCAATATAACTAACACCTCTTCTTATCAATTCAAGGAAATAAAAAATGGTAGAAGTTTCTCTGTATCTAATAAAAACAAGTTTCTTTATATGATGGATGGTGCTATCGGTATAAAGACAGGCTTTACAGGTAAAGCGGGGTATTGCTTCGTAGGAGCTGTAAAGAGATTGGACAGAACATTAATATCGGTGGTTCTAGGCTGTGGATGGCCGCCTAGCAAAAGTCTTAAATGGACTGACACAAAGCGCCTTATGGCTTATGGCATAGATAATTATGAGAAAAAACAAATATATGAAGAAAAGGAGTTTAACCCTATACTAGTTGATAATGGTCAGACCAGTCATATCGGTTTAGCTATGGAAGGGGATTTAAGTCTACTTCTTAGAAATGATGAAGAGGTAAATATAGACTATAATATTCCTGATTTATTATCAGCGCCAGTGGAGAAGGGTAAAGTAGTAGGAAAAGTTGATTACTACATAGATGATACTCTATATGCTGAAATTCCTATATATACAACTGATGAGAGCAAACTAATTGATTATGAATTCTGTCTATTAAGAATCTTTAGGCTATGGAGCCTCCAATATTGATATTTTACTTATTAAAACCTATTGATAAAGATAAAATTGTGATTTAAATCAAGGAATATTGCATATAATCTATCCTATACTTGATATATTGCTTCTGGTTTGATATAAATAAATTATAAGGAATAATTTAGATGATACTTATTAAAATTATAAAAAAACTTTAAGAAGAAGAGGTATGATTATGGCTAAGAAAATTACTGATAAGGTTACATGGGTAGG
>CAZODB010000251.1:0-2937 GCA_964578425.1 uncultured Herbinix sp. | reverse complement strand
CTTATGGAGCTTCAGAATGAGAAGTATGATGGGACACTTCCTATAGAAAAGCGCCTCGATAATGAATATGAGCTGGAGTTTAGGAATGTATCCTTCCACTACCCTAACAACGATAGGATGGTACTTAGGAATGTATCGATCAAGCTTACCAGCGGTTCTAAGATTGCAATAGTAGGTGCAAACGGATCAGGTAAAACAACATTTATCAAGCTCCTTTGCAGATTGTATGATCCTACGGAGGGCGAGATACTGTTAAATGGAATCGATATCCGGAAATATGATTATTATGAGTACATCCGTCTCTTCTCCATTGTCTTCCAGGATTACAAGTTGTTTTCTTTTTCTGTGGCTGAAAATGTAGCAGCAGGGCCTGAGTATGATAAAAAGCGTGTTATTGAGAGCCTTCAGGAGGCAGGCATCTACGAGCGTGTCCTGGAAATGAAGAAGGGAATTGATAGTAAGATTTTAAAGGACCAGCAGGATGGAGACGAGGAAGGCATCGAAATCTCTGGCGGAGAGAAGCAGAAGATTGCCCTGGCTCGCTCCTTGTACCGTGATGCGCCGATAGTCGTACTTGATGAGCCCACAAGCGCGCTTGACCCCATAGCTGAACAGGATATCTATAGACGTTTCAACGATATGGTGGCTTGCAAGACAGCGGTATTTATTTCCCATCGAATGAGTAGCTGTAGGTTCTGCGATGAGATTGTGGTGTTCGATGACGGACAGATTATGGAGAATGGAACCCATGAGGAGCTTGTGTCTGACGTGACCGGGGTTTACAATAGAATGTGGAATGCGCAGGCGCAGTATTATGTGTAAGGAAATCAAATCACTATTAAATGATTACGCTGGTATGAACATAGAAGTGTTTTCAACTCATATTAGAGCTACTGTCGGTTTAATGATAAGCAAATAAGTACAAAGGTATAGTATTTAAAGCGCTCCCTGTTAAGTGAACAGAGAGCGCTTAATTCGTTTGAGTTTCCTTGATGTTATCCACGGACGTATTTCATATAGGCGTTATGCAATCATAGCCAAGCAACAAGAAATGTTTATTTGCTTAAGCATGCCTAGTCTTCATACAACTTTATAATATCCTCCATTTTGCCACCCATTAGATCACCATTTGATTGGCGGCGACGGAACTGGCTGAAGAATTTCCAGGCATTTTCACAATTAAGATGTCTCATCTCATGTGATTGATTGCTGGCACTAGCGAAGATACTATGGCAGCATCCATTTTCACTTTCAAATAAATGCATTGTTAGAACACTGCCTCGTACATCATCCTTAGCTTTGCAGATGACATCTCCATCAATGCCCCATATAGGATTTGACCAGTTTTCTTTATTCTCATATTTTATATCATATTTGGCTTTGGCCTTATTTACCTTCAACACATAGGCCATACGATTCACACACTTGGCTTCCTGGAATGGTAATTCCGGAAGTGGTGTATCTTCTCCACCTACGTAGAATACTGGTAAAGCTGTTTCTTGATTAATGTTTTGTACAGGCTGACCATACACATTCAGACCTACATCAAAGGTTGCGGACATAGGAGCTACCGCTGCAAATACCTTGGGATACTCTTGAAAGAGATCCCATGTCTTACAGCCACCCATGGAAAATCCAGTGGCATATATTCTTTCACTGTCAATATTATATTTCTCTTTCAAATGGGCAATCAAATCTATCGCTTCTGTTGCCGTACTATTCATGTGATTTTCCACACTTACCAGTAGAAAATTATGTTTTGCAACAACCAAATGCCAGTCAGACAAGGCAACCATGCACATAGCTGAATCGCCACCACCATGGAAGCAAAGAACCAGAGGAACACCCTCTTGATTATCCATAATTCCTTTGTTGTAATATGCCACATATCCAATTTTATGTTCCTTAGTCTCTCTGTCATCACCACGGTTATCAGGTGAAGTTGGAGCTAGACAATAACCAGGCTCTACTGCCATTCCCATTTCTTCTAAATCAGGCTCTACGTCCAGATAACCAACCATGCGGCGATATTTCTTAATAAAGCTATTGAAATCATCTATGTAAGCAGCCGTCTCCTTAACAAGCACATTATCCAAACCTGCTTTTAGAGCTTCATTTGCAGCAGCACTATTACCTATGGATATGACAGGAATATCCCTTCTCTGAGGCTTCGGCAGCACACTTAGATTCTGTAAAATACAAACTACTGGAGTGATATCTCCCTTGCCGTATAGACCATCTCCCTCCACCTTCTGCAGACAGTTATCGGCGATATAATCTGCTGATGCACCGTAACCATATAGATAACTACGCAACAGAGCACCTCTGATATAGAAGCCTTCCCAGTTACCAGTAAACCTGTCGCGCATTATGGCTGCACCATCCTTATAATACTGGCTGATTTTCGTCTCTGATATAATAGAAGCAAACAAATCAGCAGGGGCTTGGCGCCAGCCTCCTTCATTGGTAGGATAGATAAACACAACGCTACCGCCATATTCAGCTGCAATCTTTGAGAGACCACTTTCATCAGCAAACTTCTTTGCCTCTTTGACTGTGTATTTATTTTCCTCAAAGACCAGCAAATAAGGGGTCATAAAGCCATAATTTATCACATCAGTGATTGGATCGCATTTAGGCAAATATACCTTTGCTTCAAATTTCTCAAACTTGTTCTCCCATACTTTACTTCCATCGTCTAATAGCACTACCTGTGGCATCTTCTCCATAACTATACTCTCCTTGTTTATAACCCAATAGATGACAGGCTATAACTTATGTTTTTTGTGTGTAGATATCTAATACTATATTATCACATTAGGTAAATTAAATAAATTAGTATATTGGCAATTAGTTGACTTAATGTATATCTTGTACTCCGATATTAAAACAACATGGGGTTATATTTACGACAACAAATCTAAGACAGAAAGGTCT
>CAZODB010000250.1:0-2949 GCA_964578425.1 uncultured Herbinix sp. | reverse complement strand
ATCATAGAAGGCAGGAGAACACACTGAATTCATACGCAGCTTTTCTTGAGGGATTAAAGGCGGCTGATCCTAACCATGATGTGGTACTTTCAATCTGTGAGTGGGGTAAGACACAGCCGCAAAACTGGGGCTATAAGGTTGGTGACTCATGGAGAATTCTCAATGACATAACCTTCCATGTGGGATCAATCGATAATCCAGGTGTTGCTAAGTGGAGTTCAAATGATACTGCCAGTATAGCATCCCAGTATAGTAAGGCAGTTATTATGGATGAGTTTGCTGGGCTTGGCAAGGGATGGAACGATCCAGACATGCTTGTAATAGGCATGGACAATATAACAGACACTATGAATAAAACCCATATGGCTATGTGGTGTATGCTGAATTCACCGCTTATGCTGGGTATGGATTTAAGACGTATAAAAAAGGGTAATAAGCTTTGGCAGATTATATCTAACAAAGAATTAATTGCTTTGAATCAGGATGCTCTAGGTATTCAGGCAAAAAGGATATACTGCTCTATAGATAATAACAATCCTGATACAGCTTATATAACCAATATCAATCGTGTTGATATCCTTGCAAAGCCTCTTTCAAATGGAGATATTGCCTTATCCTTTATTAATCTAGATGAAGTGGAAAATACCAGTGAACACACTGTAGATGTTAGTCGAATTATCGACTATATCGGCCATAAAATGGTTGATGCAAGCAAATTTGAAAATGCTACAAGCTATTTAGTAAAGGATCTGTGGACAGGTAATGCTACAAGAAGCAGTTCAAAGAGTTTTTCTGTTACTGGCATTGATGCTTGTGACAATGTAACTGTTAGAATTACTCCTGTATTAGACAATTAATTAGAGATAACAATATGGATAATAACAAACCAAATTTAGCCTCTGGTATGAATGAGTGCCTAGCTCAACCCAAGGATATTGTGACTACTGGGCAGTTTATAACAATGATAATGGAAGCCATAAGGGGTATTATAAGGCCAAGGGGTGATAACTGTATATCTGGACACATGGATTATGCACTGCAGAAGGGTATTATAGAAGACTATGATATAGGAAATTGGGATTTTCCCATTGAGCGCCGAGCGGCTGCAAGAATTACCCATGAGGCCCTTCTTATGGAGTTAGGTGAAATGGATGAGGGAGATTGGTCGGCAGCAAATAGCCTTCAAGATTTATATATCTGCCGGACCTGTGTTATACACTTAGCGCAGATGTATGTAAAGGGAATAATGCTAGGTCGTGACAATAGCATGTTCGATGTAAAGGGCAGAATAAGTTACTTTGAAGCTAGGTCAATTGTTGAAAGGATGCTAGATAGAGAAAAGCGTACTCCACAGGCAGGGGGCAGGATATATACATTTAAAAAACTGTCCCCTGATGAGGCTTGGGAACTGACC
This sequence comes from uncultured Herbinix sp., assembly GCA_964578425.1. Lineage (GTDB taxonomy): Bacteria > Bacillota > Clostridia > Lachnospirales > Lachnospiraceae > Mobilitalea. Next base: position 1,535 of record CAZODB010000250.1, on the reverse strand, counting down.
ACAAAAGATTCTAGAGCAATGGTTATCGATGTACGAACTTATGAGGAATATAGGTCAGGCCATATAGAAGGAAGTGTCTGTATACCCCTGAATGATATATCAAATAATCCATTTTCAATTTCTGAGAACAAAAAAACCCCTATAATACTTTATTGTCTTATGGGGTATAAGAGCACTGTGGCTGCTCAAATATTGATAGATGCAGGCTATAGTCGAATCTATACAATACCAGGTATAGAACAGTATAAATATAATCTATGCCCTGAAATATCCGAATCAGTTTAAATTTCTCTTATTATAGCTATTGCGATAATTACTTGGGGATAATCCTGTTATTTTCTTAAATGCTATCGAGAAATTATGGACATCATTAAAGCCTATATTATAGGCTACCTGAGATATACTATGATTTGTGTCAGTAAGCTCTGCCTTGGCAAATTCCATCTTAGTTTGAAGTATATATTGCTTAACAGTAATACCTGCATGCTTTCGAAAGAAGGAGGGCAGGTATTTCTTATTATATCCAAAATACCTAGCTATTTCACTAACCTTTATATTCTCGCTTATGTGTAGAGTAATATAGTCGCATATATCATTATAAAGCTGATGTTGCTTTCCCATATCTCCATGCTTTTCAAAAAGATAACTTTGATTGGAAAGCTCAGAAAGAATGGCAGAGGTTAAATATTGATTAAGGCTTGTGTCTCCGTAACGCCTAGCGGAATCTTGAAGCTGTTTCATTAGAATAATAATTCTTTCTGGCAGGGAGAGTGGACCTTTTTCGGGTATAAGAAGATGATTAAAGTCTGATGTTATACTCTTATCATAGCCATGAATCATCAAAGGGTCATTACAATTATCATTGTATGTAAAATGGAGCCAATAGAAGGCGCAATCAGAAGCCTTATATCCGTATTGAAGGTCAGTAGGCTTCATAAGTATATATTCACCTTTTCTTACAGTGTATTTTTCTTCATTTGAGGCAATATATAATATGCCTTCTGTTACAAGCATCAACTCAAAATCTATTAGGCGTCTTGTAAGATGCATCCATTCCGGTGTAGGGGATTGGAATTTTCCACACCAATGATAAGTAAAAGATTCTCTTATATCAAAATCAAAAATCCGCATTTTAGCTACCTCCTAACTATAGTTATACGACAAGCCAGATTTGAATTCAAGTGGTACATGTGACATTTTCATACATTATTATACCTTTTACTATTCATGTTAATAAATCATTTTGATATAATTAGATATAAATATATATCTACATACCTTATAGGATAAAATAATATAAATGCAAATATTGTAATCAAACTAAGTACTAAGGAAGACAAAATTTAAGGAGGAGAGATTAGCCATGAAAGAATTAAGAGGGAACAGGGTCAAAATAAACGATGGTGATCTTAAGCGTAGAGAAGCTGCTAACAAGGATTACTTGATGGGGCTGACGATTGATAATTTGCTTATAAATTTCAAGCTTGAAGCAGGTAGGTATCCAGGCCGTGAGCTTTCAGCCCATGCGCATACAG
>CAZODB010000249.1:0-2959 GCA_964578425.1 uncultured Herbinix sp. | reverse complement strand
AGAGATAGGCTCTGACTGTGAACTTGATAATGATTTAAGCATAGATTTTCATAAGGGTATTGGATTTAATGAAGCTAATAGATTGGTTTGCTTTATAAAAAGTATATAAGGAGGAGGTATAGGTTATGGAGGTTAATAAATGTATAAAAGAGACATTTTCGGTCATAGGAAAAGAAGGCTCTACCAAGGATGGGGATGGATTTATCCAGAGGTTATGGGATGATGCCAATTCTCATTTTGACGAGGTGGCCTCACTGGCGAAGAAGGATGAGGAAGGAAAGATTCTTGGGATCTGGGGTGCTATGTCTGATTTCTCAAGGTCATATGATCCCTGGGAAGAAAATTTCACTAGGGGGCTATATCTTGCAGGTGTTGAGGTAGAAGATGAGTCAATTCCTCCAAAGGGATGGGTGAAATGGACTATACCATCTTACGAATATATATTTACCGTTGTCGAAAATCAAAGTACCTTTAGCGAAGTCCTTAATTATATGCAAGCTAATAATATTAATCTAGTTGGTGCTGTTCACGAGTATAACTGTCCAGAGGACGGACATGTTTATCTATTCTTTCCGATTAAGAAGCTATAAGAAAAACAAAAGCAATTTAATGTGAGGAGGCGAAAATATGATGGGATTTTCAGTGGGAGCTTTGCTAGTGCTTTTCTTTCAGGTGTTCATGTTTGGATTAATGATACTTGCTGCCTATGCTCTAATTCTTGTAATAAAAGCATTACAGATATATATTAGAAAGAATGGAGGTTATTAATTCGCGAGAGAGAATTTGGAGGTATATATGCAGATTGGCAAGCTAATAGGGGTGGGAAATACAGCCAATGTCTATGAGTGGGAAGAAGATAAGGTTCTCAAGCTATTTCATGAGGGATACTCTGATGAGGCCATTAATATGGAATATAATAATGCCATTGCCTTAAGAGATATGGAATTTCTTAAGCCTAAGGCATATGATTTGATTTCTTATGATGCTAGAAAGGGAATTATATATGATGGCATAAAGGGGGAATCCCTGTTTGATTGGGTTTTGAGTACAGGAGACATATCTTTATGTACAGATTATATGGCTAAGCTACATAAGGATATTATAAAAAATGATATTTATAATGTACCAAATTACAAAGACTTTTTGCGATATCATATACCTGATACTTTGTCAGATGATAAAAGGAGTACATTATCACAGATGATAGATAACCTAGCAGATGGTAATTCCCTTTGTCATGGTGATTTTCACCCTGGTAATATAATGATGTCTGATAAACGAATGTATGTTATTGATTTTATGAACGTGTGCCATGGTCCTTATCTATATGATATTGCAAGAACGGTGTTTCTTGTTGAATATACACCGGTTCCACAGGAATTTCCTAACAGGGATATGATTATCGAATTTAAGAAGGCTCTGGCAGACCAATACTTAGTGCTAATGGATGTTACCAGAGATATGATTAAGGATTACTTAGCAGTTATTATTGCAGTCAGAAAGGGTGAATGCCCTGACGAATAATTGTAGAGGCTAAATAAATTTTTGGAGGCTATATGCAAGTTAAAGATATTAGGGCAATATGTCAGCAACATCAGCTACAATCCAAAAAGATATCAAAGTTAGCAGGTAGCTTCGATAAAGAAGTATTCAATGTAGATGATAGATACCTAATACGTACTTCAAGACAGCCGATGCTTGATGAGCTTGATAGAATTAATCGTATAAAGCATTTAAGACATGTGCCTCACATTCTATATACTTCTGAGCAAATAATTGAGGATAGATTGATATATTACATTGTTCTTGAATACATACAGGGAAGAGAGTTGCTATCAGAATACAACAACTTAAGTAATCCAAATATTTATGATATAGGTATAAGTATATCAGATTTTCTTGAAGAGCTTCATAGTATAAAGGGTAAAAGATACGATATTGGTCACTACATTCCCATAATTCCAAACCTTGATAAAACATGGAGGACAGGACACGAGTTATATTGGGACTATATTTACAAAGGTATTAAAGAGCTGCAATTAGATAATAGCCTTGATCAGCTACTGGAGCTTAGTGATGTTTATATAAAAACGAATCTATCAAGCTTGGATTATGAGAGTGGTCCTGTTCTATTACATAATGATTTTCATGTTAAGAATATAATATTACATAATAAAGGTTTTTCGGGAGTAATCGATTGGGAATGCTCCCAATTCGGTGAGAAGGATTTCGAGCTTATACATTTACTACATTGGAGTCTATTCCCGCCAATAAAGGATATAGATATGATGAATATATTCAAAAATATATTTAGTATTCAGATGAGGATTAATAATATTCCAATGATTGAGAAAAGGCTTACAATCTATATGCTAGAGCATGATTTTATGCAGATAATATGGAGCAATGGACAAAGAGCCAATGAATTTATACCAAGGATAGGATATTGGTTAGATGGAAAACATGAAGAGTATATAAGAAGTATAATATATAATAATTAAGGTTATTTCGCCATGGCGTTATAATAAAAAATTCGAAAGGGTGATATCATATGAAGAAAAACATAAATATTCTAATTCAAATAAATAAGGGGAGGGAAACCATAGAATAACCCTCCTCACATATGGGAGGATTTTTATGTTTAACTGGAAAAAAGATATAGGCGAACAGCCTATTGACACAATGTTACTATTTGAGGAAAGACAATTGCTATATTTACCTGAGCATGGGAAAGAAAGGGAGCTTGCACTCGTTTTTAGAACCCGCCCCTATATTTCTTGGTTCATAAAGAATAAAGCACCCGAGCTTAGTAGATGGGTTGATGACTTAATAGTTAAGTATAAAGCTGAACTAATTCCTGATGATATGGAAGCTATTGAAAGAGAACTCATCTGCTCCATGGAGGATTGGGTGGTTTATGTAACTACTCCTGATGATTATCATAATCAGCCTTTTGTTA
>CAZODB010000248.1:0-2960 GCA_964578425.1 uncultured Herbinix sp. | reverse complement strand
AAATATAATAATTCAAAAAAATATTGACAAGTTACATAAATAATTATAGAATATAAGTACAAAAACATTTGCTTTTGGATAAAGCAGATATTATAGCACTTCAAAAATGGGGGAATCTAGTATAGATTCCCCCATATTATTTATTTTAGTAACATAAAATTAATAAGTGAATAATATAATTATATATGGAGATAATTATATTACAAAATCATTTTAGATTGGATATCTAAGATTTTATATGGTGAAAAGTAGGGAGCCTTGGATGGCTTCCTTTTATTTTTTTATTACAAAATAGTTTGTGTCTCAGGTAATAATAAATTATCAAAAATATTATATTCAACATTTCTCTTAATCATCTTATTATAATCAATATTAAACTTCTTAAAATACTCCTTTATAATGGGAAGGTGTTTTTATAACAATCGTTGCACCCGCATAGCGAGTAGTTTATATTTTGCATACTTTGCATGCTCAACAGGATAACAACTCATAAATAAAAACCCCATATAAAGGAACTAACGTATTATATAAAGGCTCTATTTGAAATTATTTATATAAATCTATAGCTCCACCCTACCCTCTAAAGCCCGTAGTAGTGTTACTTCATCTATATACTCAAGGTCACCACCCACCGGAATTCCGCTGGCGATTCGGCTAACCCTAATACCTGCAGGCTTAATCAGCTTGCTAAGGTACATTGCAGTTGCTTCACCCTCAAGGCTGGAGTTTGTAGCTACTATGACCTCATCCACATCCTGCTGAAGCCGTGTCATAAGCTCCTTTAGTTTGATGTCCGCGGGCCCTATTCCTAGCATGGGTGATATGGCCCCGTGAAGGACATGATATACACCCTCGTATTTTCCTGTCTTCTCATAGGCTGAAAGATCTCTGGGATTTTCTACAACCATTATCTGCCTCTTGTCTCTTTTGGGAGATGAGCAGATGGGACATAGCTCCTTATCTGTCAGAGTAAGACAATCCTTACAATAACGGACATTCCTTTTGGCCTCTATGATGGAGCTTGATAATACCGCCACCTGATCCTCTGGCATATTTATGATATGAAAAGCAAGCCTCTGGGCGGTCTTTGCACCGATACCCGGAAGCCTTGATAGCTCTTCTATTAATTTACTTATTTGACTGCTGTAATAATCCATTAGAAGGGGAATCCTCCCAATCCGCCTAGTCCACCTGTAATGTCGCCCATAACCTGTGAGCTCTCCTCTTCCATTAATCTTAATGCTTCATTGGTAGCCGCTACGATAAGGTCTTCTAACATCTCGACATCATCAGGATCAACTACTTCCTGAGCAATTTTAACGGATTCGACCTCTTTCTTTCCAGTAACAGTAACCTTCACCGCACCGCCGCCTGCACTTGCCTCCCAGGTCTTATCCTCCAGCTCCTTGGTCTTTTCCTCCATTTGCTTTTGCATACGCTGTGCCTGCTTCATTAGATTATTCATATTTCCGGGTACTCCTCCACCGGGAAATCCACCTTTTCTTGCCATATTGATAAACTCCTTTCATTCTCCAGTTAATATTTATATATTATAGTATAAAACGCATATATGTTATTTCTTTCTATGACTAGTATATAATATATTTAGTCTATATATTAGTAAAAATAATACTCTTCTACCAGATATGATATTTGATGTTCCTTCTAGGTCTTATCTACATTTTTCTGCTAAGCCCTTCCAATATCAAATATTACAACAACAAATTATTCGTATTGAATGGGCACCTTTACTATCTTAGTAAGGTCGAAGACATCCTTCATATTTTCCTTATCCTTATCAATACACCTTACATTTATCTGAACTGTCTTTTGAAGCATTCTTGAAACAGTTTCATTTATAACCTTTTTGTTCTTTTCACTATCCACATGCTCCTTATCAAAGTCATTTGCCAGCACAATCATAAGTCCCATATTATCGTCTACACTTAAAGTAGCGTTATTACTAAGTGTCGAACCTAGCGCAGGAGCCTTCTTAGTTATCTGCTTGATTATATTGCTCCAGATGCCCGCAACCTTCTTTAGATCCTCTGGAAGTGCTTCTGGCAATATCTCTTGCTTTTTAACCGGCTCGGGCTCGTCCTCAGTTTGATTGCTTTTCCTGTTTTCTGCTTTTACCACTATGCCCTTTTCAAGCTTATCCTCTAGGATCTTGATGCGATTGATCAGCGAGTCATAGCTTAGCTCCATCTGAGGCTTGCATAGCTTTATAAGCGCCATCTCCAGTAGTACTCTTTTTCTTGGAGCATAGCGAATCTGGTTGGACAGCTCTGAAAATATCCGGATATATCTCATAAGTATATCCACATCCATAGACTGTGCCTCTTTTTTAAGCAAGTCCAAATTCTCTGTGGCTATATCTATTATGATATCATTTACGTTCTTTGTAGTCTTTACTAGAAGTAGGTTTCTAAGATACCATATAAAATCTATAACGAATTGTGAAAGCTCGCGACCACCATTTTCCACATCATCAAGTATCCCTATACATCCAGACACATCCTGATTATTAACTGTCTCTATAAGCTGTGAGAAGACCTTAGTATCCACAGTTCCTAGGACATCCAGAACATTGTCATAGGTTAGGGTCTCACCTAGATAAAATGATATACATTGGTCCAGAAGGCTTAGGGCATCTCTTAGGGAGCCGTCGCCCATTCTCGCGATATACCTGAGGGCTTTATCCTCTACATCAAGCTTCTCTTCATCCATAAGCTCACGAAGACGGTCTGCTATAATATCTATGGTTATTCTCTTAAAATCATATCTCTGACATCTTGATAATATGGTGACAGGGATTTTATGAGCCTCTGTAGTGGCCAGAATAAATATTACATAGGAAGGAGGCTCCTCTATGGTCTTAAGCAGTGCATTGAAGGCCCCAGTGGAAAGCATATGAACCTCGTCAATAATATATACCTTATATTTACCCTCAGTGGGTG
>CAZODB010000247.1:0-2979 GCA_964578425.1 uncultured Herbinix sp. | reverse complement strand
CATATGCGGGTAAATGAAAAATATCGTGTATGGCATGGCCTATGTCATGATGACGACGCTCGGATGGCACCGGTAAATTATACTCACTTTGACGGGTATGAGCAAGGGCCTTCCACATTGACCAAATACAAACCGGGCGATGTAGTTCCAGGATTGAATATCGGAGGCTGGCACGATGCTGGTGATTTTGACATTCGTGTGGAGTCACAGTCCGGTGAATTCTATGTCCTGACTCTGGCGTATGAAGCCTTTCATATCTACTATGATGTGACTTCCATCGACCAAGATACACGAATCACGGAAATACACCAGCCTGACGGTAAAAATGACATCCTACAACAGATAGAGCACGGTGTTCTGTCCGTAGTGGGTGCCTACCGCGCATTAGGACGGCTTTATAGGGGTATTATCGAAAACGACCTAAGGCAATATGTACATCTTGGTGATAGCGCAACCATAACGGATGGTATCAAAGGAAATTCGGACGATCGCTGGGTGTTTACTGAAGACAACCCTCAGCGCGAGTTGACAACCGCCGCTCATCTGGCTGCTGCTTCCCGTGCATTGAAGGATTTCAACGATACCTTAAGTGTTCAGGCATTAGATGCTGCCTGTGAGATTTATAAGGGTACGGATGGGACAGGCCACGCTAAAGTAGCGAAAATACATGCCGCAGTAGAATTACTGCTTAGCACTGGAGAACGTGAATATAAAGACTATTTATTGTCAGAAACCGAATTTATAATCGATGCTATCGATAGAGTGGGCTGGTTTATAGGACGAGCAGAAAAGGCGATGAAGGACGCCAGCTTTACTGAAACCATTCGCCATGCTTTACCGGCTTTGAAAGAGCAGTATGAGCGTCAGAGCGCAGAAACTCCTTACGGAATACCGTATCGCCCGCATATATGGGGAGCGGGCTGGGGGATCCAAAGACTGGGATGCGAGTACTATTTCCTGCATAAGGCTTATCCCGATATTTTCGAACCCGAAATTATTTTTAATGCATTAAATTTTGTCCTAGGATCGCATCCGGGCTCCAATACGATGTCCTTTGCATCGGGAGTAGGTGCAAAATCAGCGACCGTTGGTTATGGACTTAATCGCGCTGACTGGTCGTATATTCCCGGCGGAGTAATTTCTGGTACTGCCTTGATACGTCCCGACTTTCCCGAACTTTTAGTATTTCCTTATCTGTGGCAACAGGTGGAATATGTATTAGGAGGCGGTTCTTCGCATTTTATGTTTTTGGTATTAGCGGTGCAACAGATAACGAAATGATAGGCATACTAGACAACCCTCGATATTCGTGTAAGAGATATATCGAGGGTATATTTATGTATAAACAGGAGATTTAGGACAATTTCTAAAAATCACTATATTTTTTGATTTTCTCCATGACTCTTTCTGCTTCCTTTCCCTCCAAAGGTGTAGGCTGATAATTATTTCTATTAGTTACTGAGGATATTGAACAAGGAATTATATCGTATTCCTGTGAGACAAGCTCGCCATTCTTAAAATTAAATCTTTGCACATAAATCATGGTATCCTTATCCTTGGGATTTTTATTGCCACCAAAGCAGAAATTACCAAGGCTATATACAATTTGCTTACCATTATATTCTTCTATACCCTGAAGAACATGGGGATGAGCCCCAAGCACCAAATCCGCACCATTATCAATCGAAAAGTATGCCATTTCCTTTTGTACTGAGTTAGGCCAATAATCTCTTTCTATACCCCAGTGAAACATAATGATAACCAAATCAGTATCTTCATTTTTCAGATTATCTATTGCTTTCTTTATTTCATCCTTTTGATTATCGGTTACCTTCATACAATAATAGCCGAGTACACCTATCTTAGTATCTCTCACCTGTGTGATATATCTGTGCTCATAGCCAAAATACCCGATCTCTGCCTCACTCAAGGTCTCTAATGTATCCTGATAGCCTTTATCGAGAAAATCAAGGGTATGATTATTTGCTATACTGACAGCTTCGATATCGCCCAGCTTAAGTATATCCACATAGGATGGATCGGCCTTAAATCTAAATTTCTTTTCAGCTTTTTTTGTAGCTGTTGTCAAGGTGGTCTCTAGATTGACTATTGTTAAATCATCGGCTTCAAATATATCCTTTACATTTCTAAAGAAATATCCAAAATCCTCATCCTGTTCCTGCAGCTCATGGTCAAAGGTTCTCTCCCAGCCGAATTTCTCATCTCTGCCTAGAGTTACATCCCCAGCTGCACTTATGGTTATAGTATCATATGTATCATTGGGTATAATCTCCTCAGGTATATCTTCTTGATTTAAGGAGTCTCCTTCGAGTGTGTCGATTATCTCGGTCTTTTTAATCCCGTCATTATCCTCTTTGTCTATTTCCTTAGTAATATTCTCATGATTATTTACTTCACTAATATCTTCCCTATCAGGATTTAATCTGCTCCCAGAACGATAGCTTCCTTGATGGATATCTTCGTCCTCACTTTCTACTGCTTTAGGAAATGAGTCGCTATATACCACTGCCTCTCTATCTTGGCTGGATTTAGAATTATTATTCTTAATGATTATAGCTAATACTATAGAGAGGATTAATAAGCTTGCCAACACAGTAATTATATAGAGTATCTTTCTATTCTTCATGGCTTCTCCTTGGTAAATAATACTTTATTGATTTTATATTTTTTCTTTATCTAATTCTATCATGAATGAATTATATATGGCAACGCAATTAAATTATATGCGATTTTGGATGGCTTGTTTTGGTTAATTTGTGGATATATAAGTTATTTATTATTGAATAATATAGAGGGTAGTGGTAAGATTTGAATATGTAGGAATAATGAGCCAGATTCAGTAAATATAGAACATATATAGTGAGGGGGTCCCATTAGTGGCTGATTCAGATAAAGAACCAAAGCAACAAAACTGTAGAAACTGTGGAGCAATTATATCAGTAGATGTACATAAGTGTC
>CAZODB010000246.1:0-2999 GCA_964578425.1 uncultured Herbinix sp. | reverse complement strand
AGATATCGTATGAATTTCACGGCATTTTCTTTATATTTAGAATTGGTGACAATCCCTAGAACAATAGGGTCATCTGTATCAAAAGAATTTTCTCTATAAAGCTTGGTATCCTGCATATATAATCCATAGGCTGCTACCTTAGGATTATCAACTGTACCGGACAGATAGAGCTTATCGGCCAAGGAGCTATATAAATCAGTGGGCAGATGGTCAGATAAGGGAGTAAAGAAATCATTTTCAACATAGCTAATGAACTCTGACATAGGAGCGATAATAATATCAATCTCAGTAGTAGCCAAATAGACACCGAAGGTCTGGCGCATTCCTATGGTATATTCAGATGTTCCGTCAAAATAAAAACTATAATTAAGTACCACATCCTCTGATTGAGTATTAAGCTCCAAATATTCAGTAGCTTTCTCCGTATATTCATCCCAAATATGTGGGTCAATGGTGTTATTTATTATAGCTGCATACAGCATTGTCTCTATCTTAGGCTTAACAAATGTATATACGACATAAAAGATAAATGCAAATATTAAAATTGAAAATAAAGCATGATATCGATAATAATCCCAGAGATAGGAAAACTTTTTTTTCAATGGCATATCCTTAAGCTTCTCTTTTTCAGATTGACGGTCACGCTTCTGATAAATAGCAGCATCCTCTTCCAGGCGTGTTTTTTTAGACATAGTTTCCTCCAAAACGTTATTAGTGATAGTTAAATTCTTATAAGACAGGAATCTCATAACTACTGTATAGTGTACCATATGCATAGGTAGAAAAAAAGAAAATACTTATAAAGATTATATAAAACAATCTAAACAATTTAAATATGTTACTTATATATAATTATGGGTCTGTTACAACATACAATTAGTATATTGCAACAGACCCATATTAAAAGATTTCACATAATTTGTTATAGCTTTTAGAAGGCTGGTAATAGACCTCCTAATAATCCCTCCAAATTAACTCCCAGTCTATCCGATAGAGTGGATATATATCCCAAAACATCCATAGTTAAGGTATAGTCCTCTATCTCTGTAAGCATATCATAGATGTCTGCATTTCCATCAGGCTTTGGAATTGTAAAATTGTCAAGAGACTTGGTTGATGTTTCAAGGGTTACTAGGGAGGATTTACCCATGTTCAGCTTAATTGCAAATAACTGCTCTCCGTCCTTGGCATCAAACTCTAATACAATTTCCATTCCCATCATTTCATAGGATGATAGGCTTATATTACCATAGAGGAAGACAGATTTATTCTTAATCTCGGTCTTAAGTCCCTCATATTCAAAATCAAACTCCATAGATCCAGTTTCATATGAATTAACTATTAGTTGCCCTGATCCTGTATAAGCTTCATTCTTTATAGAATGATTTCCTTTTATACGGATGGTATCATCTTCATCTTCACTAATAAGTAAGTCGTAAGCGCCCTTGTCATTTTGTGACACATTAAGGAAGTTGATATCAACACTTTCTCCACTGGGGCTTATAATCTGTGTTTTACGACCAAGAATGTTACCATCTTTTCCGACATATAGCTTCATAACGACTACTTCATCATCCTCGGAATGCTCGCCAAGAGAATCTGTGATTTCTTCTATAGATTCGTCTATTACATCAAGGTATTCACCTTTTGAAATATTAAATGAAGATAATATATCTAGAATATATTCATCATTTTTTGCTTCTTTTAATGATTTTATTATAATATTCTTAAGGGTCTCAGGATAGATAGTTACTGTAAGAAGATTGGACTCGACAGTTACATCGCCAACTGTTAGGGGCACCTTCTTTGTCAGCTTTACATCATCTATTTCACTAGTTATAATCTTTGCATAACGCTTGATGAAATCTCCAGTGCTTTCAGAGGATAGTTTCTCTAGAAGTTCAGTTAGACCGTCTAGGTCGATTTCATCCATCCCATAGTCTTCCATATCTAAAGATTGCCTTAAATATGCAGAGCTTAATTCAGGAAGATAATATAGTAATTCTTGTTTACTATTATTAATAAAGATCTCACCTGAGATTAGTTCTATATTATTTAAATTAATTCCGATTTTCTGATAATTTTCATCATCATCATTTGCTGAAATCAAATTAAAGCCTATGGAGTCTAGTGGAATGCCTATGAAAGCTTCCAAATCGCTGATAGACATACCAGCCAAACCCTGAAGCATTGCTCCTACAGTATCCTTATCATATGATAGCTTTGCGGTAACATCCTGTGCAAAATTTTTATCATTTTTTCTCATATTCATCAAAGCAATTGATTTATCAACTGAGCTTTCAATGGACTTGTATTCTATATTGGCATAATAATCTTTTGGATTTTTTATAAGCATGTCAATTGAGTTTCTCAGTGTATCACTAAAGGCATAAGCGGTAGCTGCAGTTGCCATTAATATGACTAAAGTAAGAATAACAGCAAATATGGGTTTTTTTCTTGATTTTTTTTTCTTCTGTATATCATATTGATTATCTTTGAATTCATCATAGCTTATGTCTCGTACATCCTGAATAGGTTCAGAGTATGTTACTTCAGGCTTATCTGCTTGTACATCATAGGCCTCCTGCACCTCGTTGGACTCCCAGTATGTGGAGCCACCCTCAGCTTGGTTGAGCTGATTATTTTGATTTAATGAATTATCATTAGCTTGATCTTGGTTTTGGTCACCAAGATTATTGTTTGTATCACTCATGATATAATCCCCCTTGTATACATATTAAAATATAATTTATTGTAGTTGCACTATTCAGAGTATAGTTAAATATTTCGATTCTGTCAATTAAAAACTTTATCATACTATATTTTACTAGGGTTATGTTAAGTTATTCTAAACATTTATTCTAGAGTTTAGAAAGACTAGCAGGAATAAGTTGAAATACAAAATCATCTGTAATATAATAGGAATACTTGAGAAAAGTTAATAAGGGAGGAAAAATCCTCCGTTGTTATATAGTAAAAGATTAAATTAATAAGGGAGG
>CAZODB010000245.1:0-3001 GCA_964578425.1 uncultured Herbinix sp. | reverse complement strand
AGGAGTAAACGATATGAACTCAGATAGAGTAAAAAAAATCAGCCTGAGCTTAAGTGTTGTCCTTGCATTAGCTGTGTTTTTTGGCCTATACTTTATAAATCTAAGCAAGGAAAACAAAAAACATAGTCAACCCTCAGAGACAGAAGCTCTTATGGTTACTAACCCTAAGAAGGTAGAACTTAAAGAAAATAAGAGTGTCTATAAGAGATATAACCCAGGTGATTTTTCAGAGGTTTATATAGATGTATTATCAACTAGGGATAAGTCAGGAAAAGTATATAATTTTTCTGATTTCGATTTAATTGCAAAATGGGATATAGATTTTAATCCTATTTTAGATGCCAATGTGCAATTTGTTGAAAATAAAAAGCAACCTAAGGGACAATCATTATACATGCCAAATGCCACTATTAGAGCTAAGGGAAATCCTAGAGCATCCTTAAAATCATATCGCATTAAATTTATTGATGGTATTGATGGTTTTAAGGGGCAGTCTGTATTTAATATTAATAAGCAACTGAATGATCCTAGCCGAATCGCTAATAAATTGGCCCACGATCTTATAATTGATTTACAGCATATATCAAGTTTTCGAACTGAATTTCTAGAGGTCTATATAAGAGATGATTCACTGGATGAAAAGAAAAAGGAATTTCATTCCTATGGTTTATACACTCATATAGAGCAGCCGAATAAGACTTACCTAAGGTCTCGTGGATTAGATGCTAATGCAAGCTTATATAGGGCAGAGGATTTTTATTTCCAGCTTTCTCCACAGATAAAGAATGTTAGTGATTCAGATTATGATAAGCAATTATTTGAAACAGTATTGGCTATAAGAGAGGGCAAAGATCATACTAAGCTTATACAGATGCTTAAGGATGTTAATGATGATAGCAAGGATTTTAAAGAGGTTTTTAATACATATTTCAACGAGGATAATTATCTTACCTGGCTTTCAATAAATATTCTTCTTGGAAACTCCTATGGACTTTTCGAGGGCTTTCTTCTATATAATCCAAGCGATTCTATGGTATTTTACCTTCTACCATGGGATTTTGACAGTGTTTTTCAGTGGATGGAAGGGGAAGACGATCAGCCCAATATATATGATGAGTTAAATAATGTGGTCCTACATAGAAAATATCTCCAACAGGATGGAAATGTAGAGAAGCTGAAGTTAAGGATAGAGGAACTCAAAAGTGATGCATTTTCACCAGGAAAGGTTAAATCCTTAGTAAAGCTTTACAAGCCTATAATTTTGGAGACGATGAATAAATATCCTGATAACATACTTTCATCTATAGCGCTTAATGAACAGATGGCATATCTGGGACAAATTGATGAGAGGATTCTTATGAATTATCATGAATTTATCAAGCATTATGATTAATGCTAGATAAATATAATCTTATACGAGGAGATGACTAATGGAATATAAAGGACATAAGCTTCGCCATGAATATAAGTACTATATTAATTCTTTTGTGTATCATAAGTTAAGGGAACGCTTCCAGTATGTGCTAGAAGTAGATCGAAATATGAAGGAGGAGGAGGGATATCTGATAAGTAGCTTGTATTTTGATGATATATATCAATCGGCTATGAAGGATAAAATAAACGGTACCCCCTTCAGGGAAAAATATAGGATAAGACTATATAATCATAGCGAGGACCTAATAAAGCTAGAATGTAAGAGTAAGTTCAATGATTACATCTCCAAACAATGGGCTCCAATATCCAGAGCGGAATATAATCAAATTCTAAGTGGTGACTATAATTTTCTAATATCAAGACCAGAGGAAGTATGTAGAAAGCTTTATATGAATCATAAATCTAGATTATTGCGGCCAATAACAGTGGTAGAATATCTAAGAGAGGCATATGTTCATCCACTAGGAAATGTTAGAATAACCTTTGATAAAAATCTTTCTGCCTCAGTCGGAAATCTGGATATTTTTCATATGGATTATGAAACAATCCGTGTCCCCTTGGAGGGTATGATGATATTAGAGGTAAAATTTGATGACTATATTCCGGATTATATATGGAAGATAATTCAAACAGATAGTATGGTTAAAAGTGCTATATCAAAATACGTTATGTGTAGAGATATTAATAGAAAGGTGAGAAAAATATGACAACATTTTCAGATATCTTTAAAAAAAGCTTTTTAAACGACGCTTCTATGGAGTTGAATTTCTACAATATTATTATGTCCTTACTTGCTGCTTATGTCTGCGGTATGATTATTTATTTTGTTTACAAATATTTCTTTAAAGGAGTTTTATATAGCCACAATTTTAATATATTACTTGTTCTTGTCAGTATGATTACTGCATTCATTGTACTTACAATTAGTTCAAATATAGTTCTTTCCTTAGGTATGGTAGGTGCATTATCTATAGTACGTTTTCGTACTGCGGTCAAGGACCCTTTGGATATAGGATTTTTGTTCTTTGCTATCTCCATAGGAATCACATGTGGAGCCAGCTTATATCTGATGTCCTTTGTATGTACTATATTAATATCATTGATATATATATTACTGGTCAAGGTAAAGACAGACACCCATGTCTATCTGCTTATAGTAAAGTATGAGCATAAGGCAGGTGAGGAAGTGCTTAGGATATTATCTGATATGAAATATGCTTTGAAGAATAAAACAATATTTAAGGAAAACATAGAATTAACTATAGAAATGAAATTAAAAGCAAATAACACTGAATTTGTATCAGAGATATCCCGTGTAGATGGAGTACATAGTGCGGCTCTGATTAATTACACAGGGGATTTTGCAGAATAAAAAACAAGGGGCTATATAGCCCCTTGTTTTTTATCTGATAGTGATATGTTTTTTCTCTTCTAATTTAATAGGCGCCTTGTCCTTGGGAAATGTGATTTTTAATACACCGTTCTCAAATGATGCCTTGAAATCCTTTTCCTCAAGATTGTCACCTACATAGAAGCTTCTTCTGCAACTTCCGCTATAGCGCTCCTT
>CAZODB010000244.1:0-3005 GCA_964578425.1 uncultured Herbinix sp. | reverse complement strand
CTGTATGCGCATGGGCTGAAAGCTCACGGCCTGGATACCTACCTGCTTCAAGCTTAAAATTTATAAGCAAATTGTCAATAGTCAGCTCCATCAAGTAATTTTTGTTAGCAGCTTCTCTACGCTTAAGATCACCATCGTTTATTCTGACCTTATTTCCTCTTAATTCTCTCATGACTAATCTCTCCTCCTTAAATTTTGTCTTCCTTAGTACTTAGTTTGATTACAGTATTAGTTTATATTAATATTATTTTATCCAATAAGGTATGTAGATATATATTTATATTATAATTATATCAAAATGATTTATTAACATGAATAGTAAAAGGTATAATAATGTATGAAAAAGTCACATGTGCCACTTGATTTCAAATCTGGCTTGTCGTATAACTATAGTTAGGAGGTAGTTGTAATGCAGATTTTCGATTTCGATATAAGAAAACTTTTTACTTATCGTTGGTGTGGAAAATTCCAATCACCTACACCAGAGTGGATGCATCTGACAAGACGCTTAAACGATTTCGAGCTGATGCTTGTAACCGACGGTACTTTATATATTGCCTCTAATGAAGAAAAATACTCTGTCAATAAAGGCGAATATCTTCTTATGAAGCCTACTGATCTTCAATATGGACACCAGGCTTCTGACTGCGCCTTCTATTGGCTTCATTTTACATACAATGATAATAATAATGACCCTATAATAATTCAAAGCTATAAAGAGAACATCATATCAGACTCTAGCCATCTTTTGATTCCAGAGAAAGGATCCCTCTCCCTGGCAGAGAGAATTATTATTCTTATGAAACAGCTTCAAGATTCTGCTAGGCGATACGGAGATACAAGCCTCAATCAATATCTGACCTCTGCCATCCTCTCTGAGCTTTCCAATCAAAGTTATCTTTTTCAAAAGCATGGGGAAATGAAGAGGCAGCATCAGCTTTATAATGATATATGTGACTATATTACACTACACATAAGCGAGAACATAAAGGTTAGTGAAATAGCTTCGTATTTTGGCTATAACAAGAAATACCTGCCCTCTTTCTTTCGAAAGCATGCAGGTATTACTGTTAAACAATTTATACTTCAAACCAAGATGGAATTTGCAAAGGCTGAGCTTACTGACACAAACCATAGTATATCTCAGGTAGCCTATAATATAGGCTTTAATGATGTCCATAATTTCTCTATAGCTTTTAAAAAAATAACTGGATTATCCCCAAGTAATTACCGCAATAGCTATAATAAAAGAATTTTAAACTAATATCTTAAATTGAAAAGCGATAAACCCCCACTTCAATTAAAATGGTGGACGCATGTTACTGGTTCATTTTATAGCTATACTCTTCAATACCAGGTATGGTATATATACTAGTAAAGCCTGCATCTATAAGTATACTAGCCGCTACAGTGCTCTTATAACCCCTTATACAGTAAAGGATTATCGGGGTATCTCTGTTCTCGCATATTGAAAATGGATTGTTTGAGATATCATGTAGTGGTATAGATACACTTCCATCAATATGTCCTAACTTATATTCCTCTAGAGTTCGCACATCAATAATCATAGCTGTATTGTCATCTAGCAGAAGCTTCCATGCTTCTTCTGGGGATAACTCCCTAACACTTAGTTTCCTAGCCTCTGTCTGGGGAATCCGTTTTTCCTTATCAACTATCCTTTCAACGATGGATGTGGCCTCATCATAGCTTATCCTGCCCTTTACATCAAACATATTATTGTCACGACCAAGCATAATTCCCTTCACATACATCTGCGCTATATGTATGACGCAGGTACGACAAATATATAGGTCCTGAAGCTTATTAGCTGCCGACCATTCCTTCTCATCTTTTTCGCCTATTTCAATAAGAAGCGTTTCATGGGCAATTCTTGCGGCGGCTCGGCGTTCTATGGGATAATGCTCATTTCCTATATCATAGTCCTCTATTAAGCCCCTATGCAAGGCAAAATTCATATATCCCAATTGGCTGTCCTTATCTACTGGGTTAACTACACCCCTTATGGCTCTTATAATCATGGCTACAAACTGCCCTGTTGTAACAACATCCTGGGGGCTCGGTGTGTAGCCACTCAAATCAGAGGCTATAATAGGTTTAAACTCTTCAACATTATTACCCCTAAGCATTATCATCACTTAGTATAGGAGTAACTATAACAGTTACATTGTCATAAGCATCAATGTCGCTAACAGAAAAGATCTCTGTGGTATTTTTTCTAGTATCCCCTGTCCATAGATCCTTTACTAAGTAGCCCTTAGCATTTTTATATTTATTAGGATCAACCATTTTATGACCAATATATTTGCTAATGCATTTTATGTCTACCGAATGCTCTTTAGTATCTCTTGTATCACTTAGATTAATAAAGGACAAGGCAATATCTCCATTTGAAAGAGGCTTTGCAAGGATATCAACACGATCGCTATTGGTAACATAAGCTGTATCAGGATTAGTGTTCTCAATAGAGCAATATATCCTTTTTGCCTGTATACCAAGAGCATCCTGATTTAATGCGATTAATTCTTTGTTAGATATAATCTGCCAAAGCTTATCACCCTTTTTTATACGTCTTAAATCCATACCCAGCATAAGCGGTGAATTCAGCATACACCACATAGCCATATGGGTTTTATTCATAGTGTCTGTTATATTGTCCATGCCTATTACAAGCATGTCTGGGTCGTTCCATCCCTTGTCAAGTCCAGCAAACTCATCCATAATAACTGCCTTACTATATTGTGACGCTATACTGGCAGTATCATTTGAACTCCACCTAGCAACACCCGGATTATCGATTGAGCCCACATGGAAGGTTATGTCATTTAGTATGCGCCAAGAGCCACCAACCTTATAGCCCCAGTTTTGTGGCTGTGTCTTACCCCACTCACAGATTGAAAGTACCACATCATGATTAGGATCAGCCGCGTTCAATCCCTCAAGAAAAGCTGCGTATGAATTCAGTGTGTTCTCCTGCCTTCTATGAT
>CAZODB010000243.1:0-3006 GCA_964578425.1 uncultured Herbinix sp. | reverse complement strand
TAATTGATACTAAGAGGCTCTTTTTCCCGGACACCGGGTGCATGCACTTAGGCTTTGGGGTGTCTGGGAACATATTGTTATGTGAAGTGCATAATTCATATTAGGACCATCATATAGTTATAATTTATATTCCATAGTGTATGAATTCCACTTAATATCCTCTTGATTCTCATTAAGCTTACTAATTGTAAATCCCACCTTCTCATAACAACCTATTGCTCTTTTATTTAATAAAAATACTCTCAATTCAAAACGGTTTATTCCAAACTCACTATAAACATTATGAATTAATTGCTGAAGAGCTTCTTGTCCTATACCTTTGTTACTATATTCATCAGAAATTATAAACCTACTAATATTACCATATCCTAAACAAACATCCATATTCGATAATTCTACACTACCAACTATAGTAGCATTATAAATTATCTTAAAAATTCGTATGTTCTCTTCTCCAATTCTTCTTGAAATCTGTTCTGTATTTAGCGGATATTGATACACTTTATACCCAGCCCATTGTATCAAATAATCTCGATCCTTATTTTTATTCCAATCAACTATGAAATCACAATCTTTCTCCTCTAACAATTTCAACTCAACCATATCTGATACCCCCCAATATAATTTACTTCAAATATTTAGATGTCTAAACGGGCATTTCACATAACGTCTACGCATTCCAGACGTGCCTCAGCTCTACAGGTGGCTTGTTGGCTGATTTAGGTAACTCCTATCTTCAAGAAACAAGCCGCCGACTCGGTTAGCTGAGGCATGTGCTTTGGCTGATCCAATAGTTTGCCCCTCATTCAGCCAAAGCGAACTGGAATGTATTGTTATGTGATGGACGGGGCGGAAACTATAAAAAATATCCCTAAGTAGTCACGTTGTATTTTTATATACCAAATGCATAAACATTCTATTACAATCTAGATAATAAATATTCTGAAATAATACCCATAGCTTCTATAGAAAGCCTTCCCTCAGATTCAGTTAATGTTGAAGGTACTGGTCTGCCATGTCCTGTTCCTTGCTTGTTTCTTAAACTATTAATAGAACACGCAAGATCAAATATTGCTCTATCTACTCGATATTGTGCTGGCTCATTTGGTTGCGGTTTCGTGTAATTGGTTACTAATCCAAGTTCCATAAAAGCTTGTCCCATTAATGTAGGAAAATTCATTTGATTTGGATAGACACCTCTCTTAACTAACAGTATATGTTTTGCAACTGCTTCCATCAAATCCTTACTTGTTCCTGTTAATAATGCAGCATCTTCAATACCTCTTTTAGCTCTTCTTGCATATGCCTTTAACGTTTTAACAGCTTCAATCCCATATAAATCATCTAATATAACTTTACTAAGTACTCCATCACTTGAAAAGACATATCCTTCTACTACAATGTATTTATGGTTAATATCCCTTACAGCCAGTAAGGAATTATCCATCTTGTTGCTTAAGCTGTTAGAATGTAGGTAGCAATCGGTATATCGGCATCCTTTCTTGGACTTAACGTCCGTAAAACAGACTGATAACCAGCTCCTCATTCGCAGCATTCGTTTTATGCAGGTTGAACTACCCTAGGTACGTTCGTGTCACACCACAGTAGATAGAATAGGCAATGAGTAAAACTGGTGCTTATCCATTGCAATAATCTTAAGGAGTGACAAATTTATGAACATGAACGCAGTAGGTATTGACGTATCCAAGGGCAAAAGCATGGTCGCCATTCTTCGCCCTTATGGTGAAATAATATCTTCACCATTTGAAATCAAACACACTTCCGGTAACATCAAATCTTTGATTGAGCAGATTAAATCCATCGAAGGTGAATCCCGCATTGTTATGGAGCACACTGGTCGTTATTACGAACCACTGGCTCGTGAGCTTTCTCAGGCAGGTCTTTTTGTTACTGCTGTAAATCCAAAGCTCATTAAAGATTTCGGAGATAACTCTCTCCGTAAGGTTAAATCTGATAAAGCTGATGCTGTAAAAATTGCACGCTATACTCTTGACAGCTGGACTGAATTGAAACAGTATAGTCTTATGGATGAAATACGCAATCAGCTAAAAACAATGAATCGTCAGTTTGGTTTTTATATGAAGCATAAAACTGCAATGAAAAACAATCTCATCGGTATTCTTGATCAGACTTACCCAGGTGCTAATACTTACTTTGACAGCCCTGCTCGTGATGACGGAAGCCAGAAATGGGTTGATTTCGCCTCTACATACTGGCATGTGGACTGTGTTCGTAAAATGTCATTAAATGCATTTGTTGACCATTATCAAAAATGGTGTAAACGCAAGAAGTATAACTTCAGCAAAAGTAAAACCGAAGAAATCTACGGAACTGCCAAGGAGCTTGTTCCTGTACTTCCAAAAGATGATTTAACCAAGCTAATAATCAAACAGGCCATAGAACAATTAAACACTGCTTCTAAGACCGTGGAGGAACTTCGTTCCCTAATGAATGAAACAGCCTCCAAGCTTCCCGAATATCCTGTCGTTATGGAAATGAAAGGCGTCGGTCCATCTCTTGGTCCACAGCTCATGGCTGAAATAGGCGACGTTACACGTTTTACTCATAGAGGAGCTATCACTGCATTTGCAGGTGTAGATCCAGGTGTAAACGAATCTGGAAGCTATGAACAAAAAAGCGTTCCAATTTCTAAACGTGGCTCTTCAGTCCTTCGAAAAACTTTATTTCTGATCATGGACTGCCTAGTTAAAACGAAGCCTACAGATGATCCCGTATATGCGTTTATTGATAAGAAACGCGCACAAGGAAAACCTTACTATGTCTACATGATCGCTGGCGCTAATAAGTTCCTGCGAATTTACTATGGAAGAGTAAAAGAATATCTGACTTCTCTTCCAGAATAATTCACAACCATATCCTTTTTTAGACCAGTGGATAACAGTGGTTTATTTCCTATGCCCAAAATCATACAGAAATAAATATCAAAAATTCTTTAATTTCCTATTGACTTTTTATTTGCAGGCT
>CAZODB010000242.1:0-3018 GCA_964578425.1 uncultured Herbinix sp. | reverse complement strand
CTAAATTTAAAAGATTTGCTATAGTAGGCGCGACATTAGCAAGTCCAAAACACCCGGTCTCTTAATTCCCATATAACATCTCCTTACTTTACGAACTATTAATTCTACTTGCAATTATATACCTTTGACTTTAGGAAATCAATTCCTAAAGCCAAAGGTATGATTTGCATACTTTATATCTTAAGATCCTTTATATCTAAAAAAGCCCCAATCTTATATTTTCAACTTAGGGCAATAGGTCGTTTAGTTTGGTAGCATATCAGGGCTAGTCGCTCCATTAGATTTGTAATAACAAAAAGCCTCCTGCACTTTACCAATTGCAGGAAGCTTCTTGTTATTGCAAATAGCTTTAAATTACTTTGTTTCAAACTTTTTTATTAGTCC
Organism: uncultured Herbinix sp.; assembly: GCA_964578425.1. Lineage (GTDB taxonomy): Bacteria > Bacillota > Clostridia > Lachnospirales > Lachnospiraceae > Mobilitalea. Next base: position 2,634 of record CAZODB010000242.1, on the reverse strand, counting down.
ATCATCAGAAAATATCTTTACTACTTCACTCATTAATCCTAATGTATTTGGTCCATAAAATTCACCATTCAATGGGTTCACCGTGCCTCTAATATTATACATAAGCTGCATGTCTTTCATTCTTTGTGTTGGTTCTGATGATAATGCTTTATCATCCATTGCGACATGTACCACTTTCCCTCCAAACAAAGACCAATTACTTCCCTCACAAAGAGTTCTTTCCCACTCAAGCTTACATTCTAGATTAATTAATGACTCCTTAATCCTTGGTGTTTTAATAACTACAGAATCTTCAATGGTAAACCCTGCTTTACTTATTTCATCATCCTCAATAGAATTCTTATATATCGTGTTGAAGCTTTCTGGATACTGACTGAAAGCAGGATAATTTATACACCACTCTTTCTCATTAATAATATTCATATAAGTATGTTGGTGTTTTAGAACCGCCAATATTGACCAAAATTCATCTCCACTTCCAAGTAACAATCCCCATGATTGTAGGTTTGCATTTGGTAATTTGTTATCCTTCAAAGTAGTGATTATGTAGATAGGATTCGGAATGCTTACAACATACTCTAGCCAAGAAAATGCAGTGTATTTTCCAGGCCAATCTTCAACCAAGTAATCTGGTTTTTTTATACCTATCTCGTGTTTCATCTTCTTTCCTCCCTCGTTTATTTGTCTATCCCGCTAAATGAGAACCATGCTCATTCACCCAAAACATCATCATGATAGCCATAGCTAGTTTATTCAAAGAAGGTAAGAACGCTTTCATCAATAGTAGTAACCGAGCATGATTTTCCACCCCAGGGCTGAACTTCTACCTCTGAAATCTCATTCCACCCCCTACTTTTCACAAATGAATAGAGCTGATCTACTCCTTGAACTAGCATAAACCCTATCATTTGTTTTAAGGGCTCGCCATAAAACATATGAATACCTGTAAACGGTGCAATATGTAAGGATTCGATTTCAATAGGGATATTATTTACACATCCATAGGTTCCCTTATCCGATTCATTTCGGGCTTCAATCTGTCCATACCATCCAAGTATATCGGTGAACCATCTTAATGTCCTGTCCATATCCTTCGTATAATACACCGCTCCTGTTTCTTTAACTATATAACCTCTTTCTCCTAAACTACCTAACATGATTTTCCCTCCTGTTAAATTTTCTATTAGCGAGATTTTTGTAAATACTTTTAGATTGGATTTATTCTTCCTTGCAGCAATCGGAGAAATACCATGAAATCTTTTAAAAGCTTTTGAAAATCCTTCTGCAGAGTCATAGCAATACTTCACGGCTATATCTAGTATTGATAATTTGGAATTTACAATATCATACCCAGCTAGAGTCAATCTTCTATTTCTTATATATTCTCCAACGGTACAAGCACAAAGAGCAGAAAACATTTTTTGAAAATAAAACGACGAAACAAAGTGCCGTTCAGATAGAATATCAGCATCAATTTCTTCATGAATATTAACCTCAATTTCTTCAATTGAATTCTGTACTATGTGTATCCAATCCATTTTCTCACCTCGCTTAATAAGATATTAACAAATGAAAAACAACTTTTCATGAATATACTTGCACGTATTTGTCTAGAAGGAGATATGTCACTCCTTCTAACACCTTCTATCTCTTCTAACACTATTCTAACACTATTCTAACACAGCAAGTGATAGAAGATAATATATACTTTAGTAATTTGCACCTAATCTTTATAAGTAAAGAGTCTCTAAACCTCAGTGTTTTCAAGATTTAGAGACTCTTTTTATTGATACATCTAATAATTACAGTAGCCATATGTGAGAACATGAGTTATTATCACTCAACCTCATTGTCCATAAGTTTTCCTATCTCTTCTATTGTAAGACCAGTAATATCTGCAATTAAATCCATTGGTAATCCTTTTTTAATTGATATCCTTGCTGTGTCCACTTTTCCCTTTTTTAATCCTCTCTCTATTCCTTGCTCTATTCCTTCTTCAACACCCTGTCTTCTTAAGTTTTCTAATGCTGTACACATATTTATAGCCTCCTTTCCACCCGTGGCTTCTTCGATAATATAGTTCGAATCTGTTATCTTTCCTATAACAAGGGCTCCTATATCGTTTTTCTCTTTTGATACAATCTCCCCATCCATTTTCTCTATTACATATTTAGCAATATATTCTGCCTGTTGATCCAAAACAGTCGGTTTTTCTTCTTCGATCTTCTCATCAAATGAATAGGCTGGCATTATAATGTCGTCAATAGTACATCGAAATATTTGTGATAATACAGGTAACAAGGTTGTCTCCGGTAAGGTATGTCCGTTTTCCCATTTGCTAATCGCTTGTGGAGAAATATGAAGCATTTCTGCAAGCTTTTCCTGCGATAACCCAGTACTCTTTCGCAGTGTAGCAATCTTAATTCCTACTTTTTTTGTATCTAGCATAATTCTCTCCTTAAATTTTATATTCAACGTTGATAACATAATTATAGTTACTATCGATAAATGAAACCATATAAAAAATAGGAAGAGAACTTAACTTAAAGTTAACCCTCAATTCTGAACTTGCTAATACTATCCTACATCCAATACACTTTTCTTAAATCTTTGAATTGACAACAAATAATATAG
>CAZODB010000241.1:0-3039 GCA_964578425.1 uncultured Herbinix sp. | reverse complement strand
GCAGGTGAAGGTATGCAGATAGTCATAGAAATAACTAAATATCTTATGCTTATCATGATGGGAGCCTTTACTTACCATGCTTTTAGGGCATCGGGTAAAAAGAATGCAATTGCGCTCGCCAAAAGCATAAGGTGGATGACTTTGTTTCTTTTTCTCTTTCATTTTACAGGTTATTTCACCATGTATATTCAGCTACAGAGTGATAAGCTGTTACTGCTATACGGTGGTCAGGTTGCTCTTTTTGTGCTCGTCCTCGGCTTTTATAGGATTATTTACCCCGGTATATCGGGGCTGCTTCTTAGAAATATGCTTATGCTTCTATCTATAGGCTATATAATTCTTACCAGGCTGTCCTTTGATAAAGCGGTTCGTCAATTTATAATAAGTGGTGTTGCTTTAGGACTTAGCATCTTAGTTCCGCTGTTTATACAGAGATTTACCCGTATAAGAGAATACGGATGGATATATGGGATAGTCGGAATTGCATTTCTGGTATTAGTATTAGTAATTGGTACTGAAAAATACGGTGCCACCAGCTGGTTGACTGTGTTTGGTTTATTTACAATTCAGCCAACTGAATTTGTGAAGATGCTATTTATATTTTGTATAGCCTCTCTGTATGCAGAGGGAACGGATTTTAAAAGAGTGTGTGCTGTGACCGCAATGGCAGGGGTAACGGTGATAGCCGTGGTATTCCAAAAGGATCTAGGAGGAGCATTAATATTTTTTGTTACCTATATTTTTATGCTCTATGCCGCGACAAGGAAGCCCTTATATCTTTTTGCTGGACTTGCGGGGGGAAGTGTGGCATCCTGGGTAGCTTATAGGTTATTTGATCATGTAAAGGTGAGAGTAATGGCATGGAGAAATCCATTTGGGTATATTGATGATGAGGGCTATCAGATATCCCAGTCCCTTTTTGCCATAGGAACAGGAGGATGGTTTGGAATGGGCCTGTATCAGGGCTTACCCACTACAATTCCCGTAGTTGATAGCGACTTTATCTTCTCTGCTATCGCAGAGGAGTTTGGAGGCTTGTTTGCCCTGTGTCTTATACTGCTATGTGTTAATTGTTTTCTACTTATAATAAATGTATCTATTCAGACTGCGGACAGCTTCTTCCGATTATTATCACTGGGCTTTGCTGTCATGTTCGGCTTTCAGGTGTTTTTATCCATAGGAGGAGTCATAAAGTTTATTCCCTCTACAGGAGTTACATTACCATTTATTAGCTCTGGCGGAAGCTCCATATTAGCTGTCATAATGATGTTTATGGTTATACAAGGAATATATAATGAAGGAAACACTCCAAATATAAGAAAGGCAGATGCTACTATAGCTGACGATATCCATGAAAAATAAAGCTAAAAAGGATAGGAATAAAACCTTGAGACAGAGTAAATCAGTGAATAAGGATACAGGGAGAAAAACCATATTATCAATAGTGTATATTTTCCTAGGACTCTTTGTTCTAATGATGGGTTATTTTGCGTTTTTTTTATTAGCAAAGAGTGATGAAGTGATTAATTCGACCTATAACCTTAGGCATGATGTTTTAGCCAAAAGAATAATCCGTGGAAAGATTATATCCTCTGATGATACGGTGCTAGCAGAGACCATCACTAATGATGCGGAGGATGAGCGACGAAGCTATCCCTATGGTGATATGTATGCCCATGTTGTTGGAAGGGTCATGCGGGGAAGAGTAGGAATAGAGGAGATGGAGAATATCACACTTCTTACATCCTACAGCAACTCCACTGATGCAATGTACAATGATCTTATTGGCGTAAAAAATCCAGGAAACAATGTTATATCTACCGTAAACCACAAGCTAAGTAAGGTGGCTTATGATGCTCTGGGGGATAATAGGGGAGCAGTTGTGGCTATAGACCCTAAAACAGGTAAGATACTAGCCATGATATCTAAGCCCTCTTACGACCCAAATGATATTGGGCAGAAGTGGGAAGAAATTTTTGAGGATTCGGATAATGAATCGCCCTTACTTAACAGAGCATCACAGGGCTTATATCCTCCTGGCTCCACCTTTAAGGTGCTTACTACTCTTGCCTATATGAGGGCTAATCCCGATTATTTAGATTATAAGTATAAATGCAAGGGAAGTACGGAATATAGTGGTATGACTATTAGCTGTAGTAATAATAAGGTTCATGGAAATGTTGACTTAAAGGAAGCGTTTGCAAAATCCTGTAATACAGCATTCTCAACTATAGGTAAGGATTTAACTATTGATGATTTTCGGGGCTTAAGTGAGAGCTTTTTCTTTAATAAACCACTACCAGCCAGGATTTCCAATAATCCCAGTAGCTTTCTTCTAGAGGTGGGGGAATCAGGTAAAAAAGAAGCCATGCAGACTGCTATCGGACAGGGAAGAACTCTGATAACTCCTCTTCATAATGCAATGATTGCCGCTGCTATTGCAAACGATGGTATAATGATGAAACCCTATGTAATCGATAGAGTAGAAAGTGCCGGTGGCCGAGTGCTGAAAGGATATATACCGGAGGAGGCGGCAACTATTATGACGGTTAGGGAAGCGGACTTCCTTAAAAGTCTTATGCGTAGTGTCGTTACTGATGGAACCGCATCTAGGTTGAACAAGCTAGATGTTAAGGTGGCAGGAAAGACAGGAACCGCTGAACAGGAGGGTAAAGCCTCCCATGGATGGTTTATAGGCTTTGCTCCAGCAAATGATCCGAAAATAGCCATAAGCGTTATCGTAGAGAATAAGGGTTCAGGCAGTGAGTACGCTTTACCTATAGCAGAGAAGGTACTTAGTGCATGTTTTGATTAGAGAGAGGTCATCGGGAATGTGGTGTGAAAAACACAAGTGGACATAGTGCCAAAAATCCTGCACTCAGTCTATTTGCTTTGTCAACTTTTGTGAAAAATCCATAAAAACAAGTTGATTTATTGGTTATATTGATGTATACTTTAGGATAGTCAAAGGTGACACACCAAAAAGCAGGAGGAATTGCGATGATTGAGGCAACGAGCTGTGGTGGTGTTGTTATATTC
>CAZODB010000240.1:0-3058 GCA_964578425.1 uncultured Herbinix sp. | reverse complement strand
CTCAGTTTTGCAGGAATGATGGCTACATTGGTTATGCTTAAATATCGTACATCAATAAGCAAGTTTTTCAAAATATGGGGCTTTAGTGGACTGTTGTTTTTTGTTATAGCATTTTTATCTCGCCCTATTTGGGGTATTCAAAAAAACGGAGCTTCACCTTCATGGGTTTGGCTCTCTATAGCTATAGGATTATGGTTGCTCATTCTTGTGTGGTTCTTAGTTGAGAAGAGAGGGTATACTTCGTGGGCTTTGGTTTTTAAGCCTGCAGGTACAGATACTTTTTTTGCCTATCTATTACAAAGTAGTTACTATAATTTATTCTGGCTTCTTGGTTTAAGCTATCCTGTTTGGCTAAATCATTCAATAGGAGGCTTTATTAGATCGCTCATTGTTTCTATTCTCTTAATACAACTTACAGGATTGTTAGCGAGAAAAGGAATTAGACTTAAACTTTAAACTCTAGAAAGATGTTTCTATTTAAAGAGAAGCATGTTATATTTGTTACAATATTAATTAAAAACTAAACTTAAGATTATGATTAAAAAAAATATTTTCAAATACTTTACACTGTTGCTATTAATAGGCAGTATGGTTTTTGCCTTTGCTTGTTCAGATGATGCAGAACCTGATTACAAATTTCCTGAACCACCTGCTACAAATGATGACAAACCCCGCTATATTTGGATAGATGCGGCTGCTAACTTTAAAGATTTTGCTAATAATAAAGAGAACATTGCTCGTGATTTGAAGTTGGCAAAAGATGCTGGTTTTACTGATGTTGTAGTAGATGTGAGACCATCTAATGGCGATATCCTTTTTAAGTCTTCAGTAGAGGGTGTGCAACAAGTTGAATGGTTGGCTGCATGGATAAATGGAGTGTATGGTAAAGTGACTCGTACAGCCACGTTTGATTACTTGCAAGAATTTATTGACAAAGGTCATGAATTAGGTTTAAAAGTACATGCTGGTTTTAATACAATGACTGGTGGGCAAGGTAATACTCTTGGAAGTCAAGGATTGTTATACAGAGATTCTAGTAAAAAAGACTGGGCAACTTCATTAAACACTATATCTGGCATATCAAACACAATGGAAACAGCTTCGGGAACAAAGTTTTTTAACCCAAATAATGAGAATGTGCAAAATTATTTAGTTGCTCTGCTAAAAGACCTTGCAAAATACAATGTAGATGGAATTATTTTAGATAGAGGTCGCTTTGAAGGTATTCATTCAGACTTTTCTGAAAGTACACGCAAAAAATTTGAAGCTTATCTTGGTGGTGTAACTATTGCAAATTATCCTGATGATATTTTGCCTCCAGGAATTACAATGATTGAAGTAATAGCATTGGTAAACAAGGGTGAAACTCCACAATATTTTAAACAATGGCTTGAATTTAGAGCAAAAACAATATACGATTTCATGGAAAAGGCTCGTAATGCAGTTAAGTCGACTAATTCTAAAATAAAGTTTGGAGTGTATGTTGGTGGTTGGTATTCGTCTTACTACGAAGTAGGTGTAAACTGGGCAAGCCAAAAATATAACACATCAGCTTATTACAGTAAGTGGGCTACACCTAAGTATAAAGATTATGGATATGCTGCACTTATGGATCAAACACTAATAGGTGCTTACGCTAGTCCGGGAGCTGTATATGGGTCAGGTGAATGGACAATGCAAGGGTTTAGTAGGTTAGCTAAAGACAAAATTAAAAATGATTGTCCTATGGTGGCAGCCGGACCAGATGTGGGTAACTGGGATGCCGATAATAAGTACACACAGGCTCAAGAAAATCAAGCCATTGTTAACTCTGTAAAAGCATGCATGGACGAATGCAATGGTTACTTCCTATTTGATATGATACACCTGAAAATGGCCAACCAATGGCAATATGCAAAAGAAGGAATTGATAAAGCAATAAAATAAATAAGGAATATATATATGTTTCTAAATATAATAACTAAAACAAGATTATTAAAACGTGGTTTTTGTTTAACTCTTGTACTATTATTAGGTATGTCCGTGCAATCTTTTGCACAAACATACCTTGTAAATGGTAAGTGTCGAGTAAAGGAGTAGCTTTAGAGAAAGTAATAGTAACTGATGGAGACAACACTACGCTTACAAATGCAAAAGGGGAGTATAGTTTACATGTTTCCCCTTATTCAAAATTTGTGTATGTTACCACACCAGCCGGATACTTACCCAAAGACAGTCTCAATGTGCCAAAGTTTTATAAACCATTGAATGGTGTAGAAAACTCAACATACAATTTTGAGCTGATTAAGAATGAAAAAGACGATTCAAATCATGTAGTATTAGTACATGCCGACCCTCAGTTTTTTAAACGAGAACATATAGATTGGTATGCAGAGATTGTTGAAGATTGCGCTGCCACAGTAGCAGAATATCCAGATAGAGATGTGTTTGGCATTGATTGTGGTGATTTATCGTCAGATCACCCCGAGCTCTATTCTCCCTACATTAATGCTCTTAATAAAGCAAATGTACCTTTCTACCGTGTTTTGGGGAATCATGATTTAGAATATGGTGGACGCACAACAGAGAAATCTGTTGGGCAATACGAAAGCTTCTTTGGTCCAACCAACTATTCATTCAATAGAGGGGATGCTCATTATATTGTGCTAAATAATGTATTTTATTTAGGACGCGACTATTTTTATATGGGTTATCTTGATGAGAAAACCTATCGCTGGATTGAGCAAGATTTATCTTATGTGCCAGAAGGGTCACCTGTTTTTATTTCTATGCACATTCCTGCACGATTAGATGAGCAGACTCAGCCATTTAAGTATGATTCACGATCGATTGCAAATCAGACAGTAAATATTGCTCCGCTGTTTAAGATGCTTGAGCCTTATAATGCTCATATCTTTACAGGCCATATGCACCTTAACCGTAACATGATTCATAGTCCTAATCTTTATGAACACAATACTGCTGCAATTTGCGGTACATGGTGGCAAGGTGAGTATTGTGTTGATGGCACTCCGCAAGGCTATGGAGTTTATGAAGTAAATGGTAACGATGTGAAATG
>CAZODB010000239.1:1232-3081 GCA_964578425.1 uncultured Herbinix sp. | reverse complement strand
TTGGCAATGGAGAACTTACTAAGAAGCTGGATGTCAAGGTTAATGCATTTAGTGCAAGTGCTGTAGAAAAAATTCAAGCTCTTGGTGGAAATGCTGAGGTGATTTAATATGTTTAAAACATTAGGCAATGCATTGAAGGTTAAAGACATCAGGACAAAATTATTATACACTCTAGGTGCACTGATAATAGTAAGGCTTGGAACACTGCTCCCTGCACCAGCTGTAAGCAGAGAGGCCGTTGAAGATGTGTTTTCAAGTATTAATCTTGGTTTTTTTAACAATCTTACTGGAGGCTCCTTCACCAAGATGTCCATATTTGCATTAAGTATTTCCCCCTATATTTCTTCGTCTATTATTATACAGCTTTTAACAATAGCTATACCTAAGTTGGAAGAGCTGCAAAAAGAAGGAGAAGACGGAAGGAAGAAGATAGAAGAGTTGACTCGTTATATGGCTGTAGGTCTAGCTGTTATTGAATCGATTGCAATGGCAATAGGCTTTGGCGGAAATGCAGGCGTATTGGAGGGTGGACTTACATTTACAAACATTGTAATTGTAGCAGCATCCTTTACAGCAGGCTCTACCTTCCTTATGTGGCTTGGAGAACGAATTACTCAAAATGGAGTTGGCAATGGTATTTCCATAATTCTTTTGGTTAATATTGTATCTACGATGCCGTCTGACTTTATTAGACTATATTATCAGTTTGTGGATAGGCAGCCTGTTTGGAAAGCGATTATAGCAGTAGTAATAATCATAGCTGTAGTTATGTTTACAATTGTATTTGTTCTATTGTTGCAAAATGGTGAAAGAAAGATTCCTGTACAATATGCTAAAAAAGTTCAGGGAAGAAAGATGGTAGGTGGACAAAGCTCCCATATTCCTCTTAAGGTTAATACAGCCGGAGTTATACCTGTTATATTTGCCAGTTCATTAATGTCTTTCCCTGGAGTAATCTCATCATTTTTTGGTGTATATCCAGCAAGAGCATATTTTTGGCCTAAGGTACTTAAAGTAATGGATCAAGGTAGCTGGTTAAATATCAATTTTAAAAACTTCGACTTTGGTGATTTCAAATATTCCATAGGACTGCTTATTTATATAGGATTAATTATATTTTTTGCTTACTTCTACACATCAATTACCTTTAATCCGATAGAAATTGCAAACAATATGAGAAAACAGGGTGGATTTATTCCCGGTATTCGTCCGGGCAAACCTACTACAGAGCATTTAAGCAAGGTGCTTAATAATATAATATTTATAGGTGCTATTGGCTTAGTAGTTGTATCAGTAATTCCTATGTTCTTTTCCGGAACATTTGGTGCTAGTGTAAGCTTTGGTGGTACATCAATCATCATTATAGTTGGTGTTATCATAGAGACAATCAAGCAGGTTGAATCTCAGATGCTAGTTCGTCACTACAAAGGTTTTCTTAATGACTAAATATATACAAAGCAGTAAGACGAAGGCTTCTACAGTTCAATAGCTGCCTTCGTTATACTGGTTTAGTATAGATTATCTAAATGAAATGGTTTACTGATTTTACAGGGGGAGACATCATGAAGGTAATAATGTTAGGAGTACCTGGTGCCGGTAAGGGGACGCAGGCAAAAAAAGTAGCAGCAAGATATGGTGTACCACATATTTCAACTGGAGATATATTCCGTGAGAATATTAAGGGCGAAACACAGCTTGGGCTTAAGTCTAAAGTATATATAGATCAAGGACTTTTAGTGCCAGATGAGTTAGTTCTTGAACTGATTGTGGAACGCTTTAAACTTTCTGATTGTAGTGATGGTTTTGTATTAGACGGATTTCCAAGAACTATCCCACAAGCGAAAGCATT
>CAZODB010000239.1:0-1132 GCA_964578425.1 uncultured Herbinix sp. | reverse complement strand
ATCTGAAAGGAAGAGTTAAATGCCGATAAGCATTAAATCTGATAAAGAAATAGAACTAATGAGGGAGTCTGGTAAAATTCTTGCAAAGGTGCTGGAAGAATTGGAAGGCTATGTAAGGCCGGGTATCTCTACCCTTGATATAGATAAGAGATGCCATGAGATTATTAACAGCTATGGTTGTATCCCGTCATTTCTTAATTATAACGGGTTCCCAGCGTCTCTTTGTGTTTCAGTAAATGATGAGGTTGTCCATGGAATACCCTCTAAGGACAGTATACTTAGAGATGGTGATATAGTAAGCCTAGATTGCGGAGTCATATATGAGGGATATCACTCTGATGCAGCAAGAACAATTCCTGTTGGTGATATCACCAGTGAAGCCAAGAAGCTGATTGAAGTAACAAAGCAAAGCTTTTACGAGGGTATTAAGTTCGCAAAAGAGGGGAAGCATCTACATGAAATATCTGAGGCGATTCAAAAACATGTGGAATCCTTTGGTTTCTCAGTTGTAAGGGATTTAGTGGGTCATGGAATTGGAAGAAATCTCCATGAAGAACCCCAGATACCAAATTTCAAGCAAAGAAACAGAGGACCTAAGCTAGCTCCGGGAATGACTTTGGCTATTGAGCCTATGGTGAATGCGGGACGGTATGATGTATATTGGATGGATGATGATTGGACTGTTGTAACTGAGGATAGAACTCTCTCAGCACATTATGAGAACACTATACTTATAACGGACGGTGAGCCGGAAATATTGACGAAAATATAGCAAAGCTGGTCGCGTTTCGGCAAAGCTTGCCTAGCAAGCTTAGAGAGTTTCACAAGCGAAAAGCCTTCTTATAAAATGCTATATACCAAGCTTTGGAGTTAATAGATGCAAGAATTGATTGGATGTTTTGTAAAATCAAAATCCGGACGAGATACCGGAAAATGTTATGTAATAATTGGTACCCATAGTGAATATGTATATTTAGTGGATGGTAATATTAGAACCTTGGATAATCCTAAAAAGAAAAATGTAAAGCATATTATTGTACTTGATAATTTTAATTCTTTACCTTTTGAAGCAATATACAATAAAAACATTAAAAACGAAGAGATTAAAAGAGCTATAAAACTGTTACAGATT
>CAZODB010000238.1:0-3085 GCA_964578425.1 uncultured Herbinix sp. | reverse complement strand
TTATATTTTGTTCTAAGTTGATGACGCAGTCCTAGTCTGCGAATGGCTACCACAACTTCTAAACCCCCGTCGAAACCAGTACAACCCCGAATATATAAAGATTATATCGGTTGTCAAACGCATATATATTATATAATAATTACTATTGACTGTCAAGTGATTCAGTGCTTATTTGATCAAAAATTTATACCAATTCTTCCATATCTTCCTCAAAAAAGGTTTATATATTGTCCACTTCTGTTTAGATTTCTTACATATTCACTATAATCGAACAGCACATATGCCACATTTTGCCGTGTATTATTTGGCTAGTGAAGATTTTTTACCTTAAATTCCCTCTCTGTCTCTCTTTTCATATCCTTCTTAGCTATGTCATGGCGTTTGTCATAGAGCTTCTTACCTCTTGCCAGTCCAATCTCTAGCTTTACCAAGTGTCCCTTAAAATACACCCGTAGGGGCACCAGGGTATAGCCCTTCTGTGCCAGCTGCCCACCTATTTTATTTATTTGATACTTATGAAGCAGTAGCTTTCTTGTTCTTAAAGGATCCTTATTAAAGATATTTCCTTTCTCATAAGGACTTATGTGCATTCCATAGATGAATATTTCGTTGTTTTCAATCTTCATAAAAGATTCCTTAATGCTGCATTTTCCGGTCCTTAAGGATTTAACCTCTGTACCGGCAAGTGCGATTCCGGCTTCATATTTATCCTCTATAAAATAATCAAAATATGCCTTTTTGTTGTTAGCTATTAGCTTTATATTTTCCCCCACTTAATTCTTAACCTCCACAAATGCAAAATCTATAGTACGAAGAAGCTTATCGGCAGATGTTACCTTTACGGTAACTGTCTGACCTAATTTATATGTCTTCTTGGTATGTTCGCCTACCATCTGGTAACGCTCTTCATCGTATATATAATAATCATCGTTCATATCACTTACCCTTACCATTCCTTCAACGGTATTTGGAAGCTCTACATAAATGCCCCAATTGGTTATGCCCGAGATTACTCCCTCAAAGCTTTCACCTATATGGTCCATCATATATTCAACCTTCTTCATCTTCTCAACTTCTCGCTCAGCCTCTTCTGCCCTGCGCTCGGTCTTACTGGAATGATTAGCCACCTCAAAGAGGATCTTATCATAATGACCTCTCCTATCCTCATTAAGCCTTCCCCTTATATTCTCCTTGATTATTCTGTGTATCTGAAGATCAGGATAGCGGCGTATTGGCGATGTGAAATGACTATAATACTTCGCCGACAGTCCAAAATGTCCTGTGTTAGCTACTGTGTACTTTGCCTGCTTCATTGACCGCAGTGTTAGACGGCTGATAAGCGCTTCCTCAGGTGTATCCTCTATCCTATTAAGTAGTTTTTGAAGCTCTTTAGGATGAATATCCTCGCTTCCAACTTTTATAGTATATCCAAAGTTATTAATGAATATGGCAAGTGCTCTAATCTTCTCCTCGTCAGGATTATCATGGGTACGATATAGAAAGGGAATCTCCTGCCAGAAATAGTCCTCAGCCACTGTTTCATTTGCTATCAGCATGAATTCCTCAATAATCTTAGTGGCCCTATTTCTTTCATAGGCCCTTATCTCTACAGGCTTCCCATTGAGGTCCACGATTATTTTACTTTCGGGGAAATCAAAATTAATTGCCCCTCTCTTATGTCTGCGCCCTTTTAAAACTTCAGACAGCTCCAGCATAAGCATGAACATGGGAACCAGCTCATCATATTCCTTTATTAGCTCTGCATCCTGCTCTTCTATAATTTTGGATACATTTGTATAGGTCATACGTCTATCGGAGCGAATAACAGTCTCAGCTATCTTATGGCTGATTACATTTCCTTTGACATCGATATCCATAAAGCAGCTTAGCGCCAGTCTGTCCACTCCTGGATTTAGAGAGCATATTCCGTTGGATAACTTATGAGGTAGCATAGGTATAACTCTGTCCACTAGATATACACTGGTCCCCCTCTTTAATGCTTCCTTATCAAGGGCTGCACCCTCCTTAACATAGTGGGTAACATCCGCAATGTGTATTCCCAGATGATATATATCTCCTTCCTTAGTCAAAGATATAGCATCATCCAGATCCTTAGCATCCTCACCGTCTATGGTTACAGTTAAAAGCTCTCTTATATCCATTCTGTTTTTAGTCTCATCCTGATCTATCTCCTCAGGGATAAAGTCCAGTAGCCGAAATACATCCTTTGGAAATTCCACCGGTAGGTCATATGACTTAACCACTGACATTATATCTACCCCTGGATCATTGCTATGTCCAAGAATCTCCATAACTCTACCCTCAGGACTATGTTCTTCGTCACCATAGCCTGTAATAGTGACAACCACCTTATGTCCTGTAATCGCTCCCTTGGTATGCTCCTTAGGAATAAATATATCTCGGACAAATTTCTGATTATCGGGAACCACAAAGCCAAAACTCTTACTCCTTTGAAATGTTCCGACAACCTCCTTCATTCCACGCTCAAGTATCTGAAGAACGGTACCTTCCTGTCTCTTCCCAGCCGCCCTCTCATTGTTAATCATTATAGTGACCTTATCACCGTGCATGGCTCCCTTGGTGGCATTCTCTGGTATAAAAATATCATCCTGTTCACCCTCAATTATAACAAAGCCAAAGCCCTTTTGTGTTCCAGAAAACATCCCTGTCTTAGTCCTATCTCCAGGGGTTCTGTATCTGCCCTTGTCATCTAAAATGATTTTTCCATGACTTATCAGGGTATCCATTACTTCTCTCAGCTCATGCTTTTGGTCCTTTGGCACCTGCAATATAGCAACTATATCTCTAAACCTCATGGGTTTATATTCACTACTAGAAAAAAACTCCTCTAGCTTCTTCTTTCTTTCTTCAATTATATTATTTTCTTTCATATATTCTCCTATAAATTTGTTTTTTATATCAATTTTGTTAAATTTGATATTATCAGCTGATCTACACTTTAGTATTGATAATACTTTAATATAAGATTGATATTTTGATACAGTGTCCTAATATTGATAGTATACCATATATTGCATGATTTTAATACTTTTTCCCGTTTACT
>CAZODB010000237.1:1407-3153 GCA_964578425.1 uncultured Herbinix sp. | reverse complement strand
GCCTTAATTCTTCTAACACCAGCCGAAGATGCCTCTTCCTTTATTATAATGAATTTCCCCAACTCATTTGTATTAGAAGCGTGTGGACCGCCACATATCTCTTTGGAATAACCAGGAATCGTATAAACCTTAACTCTATCACCATACTTATTATCAAATATTCCAATTGCATTTGATTCTCTGGCTTCCTCCAATGTCATTTCCACGCATTTAACCTCAATACTTTTAACGATGGCTTCGGTTATATTGCTACCACGCTGATTAATACCATCACCCAGCACCTTTCTTAAGGCGCCATTCAGAAGATGCGTAGCAGTATGAAGTCGCGCAGTCTGAATACTGGCATCAGCTAGGCCACCCTTAAACTTTCCCTCTGCACCTTGTCTTGATTTTATCTGGTGCTCTTTAAATCTTTGTTCAAAATTAATAATATCTACCTTTACTCCACGCTCATCAGCTAATTCCATGGTGAATTCAATAGGGAATCCAAATGTATCATATAACCTAAAGGCTAGCTCTCCACTCAGTAATTCATCCTTTTGTAGTGAGTCAAAATATCGTTTTGCTTTATTCAAGCCAGAATTAAGTGTTTTTCCGAACAAAAATGACTCCCTTTCTATTTGTTCCAATATAAAGTTTTGGTTCTCTCCAAGCTCACTATATACCTCCTTATACTGCTGTATTATCGCACTTACCAAATCACAAAGGATATTATCAGGTAAGCCATGCTTCTTGATTAGTCTTATGGTCCTTCTAATTAGCCTTCGCAATATATACCCATGCTCTGTATTTGAAGGTATAATTTGTTTTGGATCAGCAAGTATAAATGTAATTGCTCTTGAATGTTCACATATAATTCGGAAATCGCTTATATTTTCATCCGAATAAGAATTATCAGTCAAGCTTTTTAGTTTATTCATCACTGGTATAAATAGTTCCGTATCATACACATTATCTTTACCATTTAAAATGGTTAAAACTCTTTCCATTCCCATGCCGGTATCTACATTCTTATTCTGCATAAGTTCATATGAACCATCGCTGTTTTTGTTATACTCAAGAAATACATTATTCCATATTTCAACGTATTTACCACAATGGCAAGCCGGTCCGCAATCCTCACTACAAGACTCCTTTTCCATATCATAAAATATCTCAGTATCCGGACCACATGGACCGGTCACTCCTACTGGCCCCCACCAGTTCTCATCTTTGCCATAATAAAAAATTTGCTTATCTGATAATCCCTTTAATTTCCACAACCCAGCTGTTTCATCATCTCTTGCAGCCATTTCATCACCGCTAAAAACGGTAACTGCAAGTCTTTCTACTGGGATTTTCAGAGCCCTTGTTAAAAATTCAAAACTAAATGAAACTGCTTCTTCTTTAAAATAATCTCCCAAAGACCAATTACCTAACATTTCGAAAAATATCAGATGTGTATCATCACCTACCTCATCAATATCACATGTTCTTATGCATTTCTGAACATTAGTCAAGCGTTTACCTTGTGGGTGACTCTCTCCTAACAAGTAGGGAACGAGCGGATGCATACCAGCCATAGTAAATAGAGCGGTTGGGTCGTTGTCAGGTAGCAATGAAGCTGAGGCAATTTCACAATGCCCTCTCTCTTTAAAAAATTCGATATACATTCTTCTTAATTCTTGTGCTGTCATCATAAAAACTCCTCTCTTAATAAAATATTGTAATAAAAAAAACCTAAGCTGATTAATTCAGCTTAGGGCG
>CAZODB010000237.1:0-1397 GCA_964578425.1 uncultured Herbinix sp. | reverse complement strand
CTTAAAAAACTCAACATACATTCTTCTTAATTCTTGTGCTGTCATTGTAATACTCCTCTCTTAATATATTTTTTTAATAAAAAAGCCCTAAGCTGATTAATTCAGCTTAGGGCGAACTATTATGTCCGTGTTACCACCTAAATTCAAGGATAAACTTGCACTCTGTTAGTACGGGGCTTAATTCTACCCGATACTATTTTCCTTTTAACGGCGGAATCCCCGATGAAGTCTACTAAGATTTCTCTGTTCGGTTCATAGCTCCAAGACTGCTTCAATGTTATCTTTGTAAAGATTCGCACCACCATCTTCTCTCTGTGACTCTAATAACATTTACTACTTCTCTTCATAGCCTTTAACATATAATTTTACCTAGCATATCACCATTTGCTTTACTTGTCAAACCATAAATAAATCGGTACCTGGTACACTTTTGTAATAACGGATCCTTCTTTTATTCGGTACCAGGTACCGATTTTCAGGTACCGTACCAGTGGTACCGATTTTAAGCGTACCGATTTTCACCGATTTTTAATCGATTATTCCAGCTGACTTTCATGCTTCTTAAAGAAATCTACTCTAGGCTCAAGGAATTTTAACTTATGCTCCTTGATGTTCGGAATAAAATAATCTAAGGGTTCAAAGATTGTGCTCCAATCCCAGATTCTCTCGTCTACGCCCAAGTACTCTCTCACCATATCTGCACCGCTTGGAGCAAGTGGATGTACCAATGTTGCGGCAACACGTACCGCATAGAGTGAGTCAATCAAAACCTGGCCTCGTAGTGCATCGTCATCATTATTATCAGCAGTTCTTATATTATTGACATAATACTTATTGCTAGTACGGACATAGCTATCTAATAAATCTGATATCCTATGGAATTCATGGTTATACATATGTCTTTCATATTTTAATATAAACTTCTTAGCTTCCTCTAGAATCTTTTCACTAACCTTCCCCTCAGGAATATGGGAATCATAATATTTCTGTGCAGTATAGAAGCATGATCTAATTAATCTGTTATATACATTGGTAAGAAGGTTGCCTTCCTTAAGTACAGGATCAATCCCTTCGATTTCTTCAGTCTGATATACAGCAGGCTGAAAGCTTACACTCTTATTCGCAAGCCCAAAGCTTATAAAATGCATTCTAAGCTGTTCATTTGAATAGTAATTTAGAAGCTCACTTGCCATAGGAGGCTTAATCTCCGAGCTAGAGCTTGCCTTCTTATCCATGAATAGAACATGATTGTTGGCTATCAGATGAGGAAGTAGTAAATCTCCATCCTTTGGTAGTATACTAGGCTCCCCGCCTTGTAATGCCATGAACATAGCCATCTCAGCTATTCCATAGAAATATATATTGTCCTCTCCTATAAACTGATAGACATTTGCATC
>CAZODB010000236.1:0-3165 GCA_964578425.1 uncultured Herbinix sp. | reverse complement strand
AGAAGGGAGAGGTACGATATGACGGATAAAGTATTTGATAACAATCAAGTAAGTGTTGCAGGAGAGGTAGCAAGTGAATTTACATTTAGCCATGATGTATTTGGCGAAGGATTCTATATTGTTGATGTACTTGTAAGTAGACTCAGTAATTCATATGACATTATTCCGATTATGGTTTCGGAACGACTAATTGATGTAAAACCAGATTATAGGGGGAAGTTCGTAGAGATACTAGGGCAGTTTAGATCCTATAACCGCCACGAGGAAAGCAGAAACAAATTAGTCTTATCAGTATTTGCCAGGGATGTTAAGATTGTTGATGAATTATCGGAAGATGTTAAGCCTAATTTTATCTTCTTGGATGGATACGTGTGCAAGCCCCCGATATACCGAAAAACGCCACTAGGGCGTGAAATCGCAGACGTTTTATTAGCAGTAAACAGACCTTATGGTAAATCCGATTATATTCCATGCATTAGCTGGGGCAGAAATGCTAGGTTTGCAGAAAGCTTTCAGGTAGGAGGTCATGTGCAGATTTGGGGTAGGATACAAAGCAGGGAATACCAAAAGAAGCTTAGTGAGACAGAATTTGAAAAGCGGGTTGCCTATGAGGTATCGGTAAGTAAGTTAGAATATATGGATGAATATTAATATATAAATAATGGGTTATTACAAATTATGGCTTTGCTATTTTTGTAATAACCTTTCTTTATATAATAGAATACAGCTATACTTCATATATTCGCTATTGACATCAACCATAGCAAATGTTAATATTAATTTACAAATAAGAAAAATATTGCTAAAGGTAGAGGTGCAATATTCAATAGTACACTGTAAGGTTTCTCAGGGATAATAGTTACAGTGGAAAGGGAATATTGCCGAAGTGATAATAAACCTGAGTTATTATTGCTGGGCATATGGTGAATAACTATATGACTGTCATCACTAGAATGGATGGAGTGCTGCCTAAAGAAACGATGTATTGTAAATGTTTATTTACGTATAGAATTCTTTAGTGTCGACTCTGCAGTCGGCTTTTTTTATTGAATAGGAGTGTGTCCTATTATATTAAAAAACGCTCCGCATAGCAAGCTTTGTTCGCATTGGGATGCGCACTATCGAAAAAGATTTCAAAGAATTGTCTTGAAACTGATGATTGAATATTTATGGAGGTGTTATTATGGCTTTATTTAAGGGAGCAGGCGTTGCAATAGTTACGCCATTTAACGAGAAATTCGAGGTGGATTATGAGAAGCTGGGAGAACTGATAGAATTTCAGCTTTCTAACAAAACAGACAGTATCATAATATGTGGTACAACCGGAGAAGCATCTACACTTACCCATGAGGAGCACTTGGAGTGTATAAAGTATACAGTTGAGAAGGTTGATAAAAGGGTTCCTGTAATAGCTGGTACAGGATCAAATTGTACAGAAACAGCCATATATTTTTCCAAGGAGGCTGAAAGATACGGTGCAGATGGACTGCTGGTAGTTACACCTTATTATAACAAGGCTACACAGAAAGGACTTATTGCACATTTTACAGCTATAGCGGAAAGCGTATCTCTTCCTATTATAATGTATAATGTTCCGGCAAGAACAGGCTGTAATATGCAACCACAGACAGTAGCTACCTTGGTTAAGACAGTAGATAATATTATAGGTATAAAGGAAGCTAGCTCTGACCTTGCACAGGTAGCAGAGATTTTGAGTCTCACCCAGGGGGATATCGACTTATATTCCGGATGTGATGAGATTATTGTTCCAGTGATGTCACTGGGTGGTTCTGGAGTTATATCCGTATTGTCTAATATTGCACCAAGACAGACCCATGATATGGTTGTAAAATATCTAGAGGGTGATGTGGCAGCAAGCCGTGATTTACAGCTTAAATATATTCCTCTTATCAATGCCTTATTCTGTGAGGTGAATCCTATTCCAGTTAAGGCTGCATTAAATCTAATGGGATATAATGTAGGCACCCTAAGGATGCCATTAACCGAGATAGAGCCAGCCAATGCGGAAAGACTAAGGATTGAACTAAATAAATGCAATATAGAGACTATATAATAGTTAGAAGAAGCACATTTACTATGATTGGAGGAAGCAAATGACAAATATCATTTTAAGAGGCTGTAACGGTAAAATGGGAAATGTAGTTATTCAGATGGTAGAAGAGGATGATAATGCTGTCATTGTGGCTGGTATCGATGTAAGTAAGGGCAAGGATGATGGATTTCCTGTATATTATAGCTTTGCGCAGTGTAATGTGTCTGCGGATGTTATTATTGATTTCTCAGCCCCTGTGAATGTACGGGAGATGCTTGATTTCGCCATAAGGCGTAATATGGGTATAGTTCTTTGTACAACAGGATTTTCTAAGGAGGATCAAAGGCTTATAGATGAGGCCTCTAGGTTAATACCAATACTAAGATCAGCCAATATGTCCATGGGAGTGAATCTGATACTAAAGCTGGTTAAGGAGGCCGCCAAAGTGCTTACTGATTCTGGATTCGATATCGAGATTATTGAGAAGCATCATAACAGAAAGGTGGATGCTCCATCAGGAACTGCTTTAGCTATAGCTGACTCTATCAATGATGCTCTAAATAACCAATATGAATATGTATATGATCGAACAGATATCCGGGCGCCTAGAGTAAAAAATGAAATCGGTATATCTTCTATACGGGGCGGAAGTATAGTCGGAGAGCATGATGTTATATTTGCTGGTAGTGATGAGGTTATAGAGATAAGGCATACTGCTTATTCAAAGGATATATTTGCAAATGGTGCCGTTCAAGCTGCAAAATTCCTACCTGGTAAGGCAGCAGGAATGTATGACATGAATGATGTGATTGGATAATCTGGTACTTGACTAATAATTGAATAATGATTTACAAAACCCTATAATTTCTTCATGAGTCTTTTGTAGTATACGAATAAATATCTGTATATTATTAAAAGGCATATGGTAGATGATTTAAGGGTTTTTTGTTCACGATTTTTTTGTTTTTTATTGTATTATATTTAATGCGGATGAGGGGAGCTGTAAACTAGCATTTTTTTAGTTTTCAGCTCCTTTATTTAAAAACTTATAACCTGTACGAATAATCGGCGCATTGACATAATATATTAGCATATGGGATAATCAAGCTGGT
>CAZODB010000235.1:0-3216 GCA_964578425.1 uncultured Herbinix sp. | reverse complement strand
ACATATTCATCAAACGGTTATGATGATGCTGAGTTTATTATATCTACAAATCCTGGTGAGGAACTGAAATCCTTATCAAAAGTAGCATCAGGAGGTGAACTCTCAAGAATTATGCTGGGTATAAAATCAGTGCTGGCAGAGAATGATGATATAGAGACTTTGATTTTTGATGAAATTGATACAGGTATCAGTGGAAGGACAGCGCAGAAGGTATCAGAGCAATTGGCTGAAATTGCAAAGCATCATCAAATCATATGTATAACTCATTTAGCGCAGATTGCAGCTATGGCAGATGAGCATTTTATTATTGAGAAACAGACTGATGGTAAGACTACTGAGACTATTATTAAACAGTTGAATAATGATGATATTATTGATGAGCTGGCCAGAATTCTTGGTGGAGCTGAGATTACAGAGAGAGTAATTGAAAATGCAAAAGAAATGAAGGAATTAGCGGAGACTACTAAAAAATACAAAATCTAAATTTTAAAAAAACGAATATCAATCCGAAGGATATACAATACTATGTATATCCTTTTTTAATGTAAAAAACCAAACTAGTATCTGTGTCATTCTCAGTACTCTTTATATTGGATAAAATAGCATGTGAAGAAACGAGGTTAAGTATGAAAAGAATGAAGGTATATAGAAGGGTATTGCTATCCTTCTTTTTAATTAGCTTGGCAGCTATTGTCTACTTAATAATATATAATCTTGAAAAGAACATACCGAATGAAATCAAAATTGTTGTTGGAAGAGAAGAAAACTTTAGCTTCAATATGCCGTTAAAGGCTAACATAGAAACTGATGATATAGGGGTTATCAGTGTTAATGATACTAGTGTCCCATCTAACCAAATTAAGATTGATTTAAATGAGCCATTTACACTCACATCATCCAAGATAGGTCAGTATATAATTAATCTTAAGCTCTTTGGACTGATAAGTTATAAAAACATATCACTTGATGTAATAGATCAGGTTGAACTAATTCCTTGTGGAAGTCCAATCGGAATATCGATTGAGACGGATGGTATTCTAGTACTTGGTAATAATGAAATCACAGGCTCGGATGGGTTGAATTATGAGCCTTCCTATAACAAACTAAAATCAGGAGATTATATACTTTCAATTAATAATAAGAAGGTCATGGAGAAGGAAGATTTGATTGAAGAAATTCAAAAGTCTCAAGGTAGTGATATAAGAATTACACTTCGTCGAAACGGTGAAATTATAACTACAAGGATCACACCTATTAAGTCAGTAAGTGGAAAGTATCAAATCGGTACATGGATTAGAGATGACACACAAGGAATCGGAACATTGACTTTTATATCAACCAATGGACATTTCGGAGCATTAGGGCACGGGATTACTGATATAGATACAGGACGCCTAATGGAAATAGGTAAGGGCACAATATATGATGCGCAAATCATATCCATAGTAAAGGGTAAGGAGGGAGAGCCTGGCGAAATAATAGGGATGATTAGGCAAAATGAAAAAAATAAAATAGGTAGTATAACAGATAATACGTCACAGGGTATATTTGGTGATATGAATCACAAATATAAGATTAAGGATGAATACAAGCCATTAAAAATAGGATTTAAACAGGAGGTAAAGACCGGAAAAGCATATATACGCTGTATGGTGGATGGAGCAATAGCTGATTATAAAATAGACATTCAGAAAATAGATATAAGTAACTCTAATCATAGTAAGGGTTTGGTAATAAAAATTACAGATGAACGACTACTAAATATTACAGGTGGTATTGTTCAGGGAATGAGTGGAAGCCCAATTATACAAAATGATAAGATAATTGGTGCTGTAACACATGTATTTATACAGGATTCAACTAAAGGTTATGGAACATTTATTGAAAACATGGTAAATAAATTAGAATAATCAAATGTTTTGTTATAAAAAGAATTCGACTAAATAATGTAAAAAACAATGTGGTTTTCACTATAACAGTATTATACTAGTAGTAGATTATATAATTTTATACAAAATGTGGTGGTTAAAATGGTTTTATTAAATTGCTACTGTCGAATGGTGCGACTAGAAAGAATTGAAACTTTAAATAGTAATAGCTATAATTATGATATGGTAATTAATTACATTTATTACTGTATATCCCCTTGATATTTATGCGTGTGTTTTGTAGAAATATAGAATATTATAGATTAATATTAACATTATGAGCTAATAATGTAAATATTACTAAAAATTTGTATTATCATATAGGTGTATTCTGGTAAAAGTGCCATCTTGAAAACCATTGACGCATTTTATACCAAGAGATATAATATATCTAACAACACAAAACACGAAGTATGTGGTAAAAAACCATATAAAGTGAAGTTCTACTTTGTCATCATGCAGACTTATATAGGAAAGGGGTAGAAACTATTAACGGGTAAGAAATCAAACTATTATGGAGGTTATGAAGAGGTATGGGTAAAATTAATGTAGCAATAGTCGATGACAATGAACGGATGGTGAATTTACTAGAGGATATTCTGAAAGAGGATGCAGATATTGAGGTGGTAGGAAAATCAGAGAATGGTATGGATGCTTTAGACATGATAAAGGAAACTAAACCTGATGTGGTATTGCTGGATTTGATTATGCCAAAGCTGGATGGGCTCGGTGTTATGGAGAAGATAAAAAGAGATTCCGAGTTTAAAAAGAACCCTTCTTTTATAATTATCACAGCTATAGGACAAGAGGGAGTTACGGAAAGTGCATTTGAATTGGGAGCAAATTATTATATCATGAAGCCATTTGATAGTAATGTGGTTCTTTCAAGAATCAAGCAGATAAAAGGAGATTATCATAATAAACTAACAAACAACCATCGGGTAAGCGCATATGAGAATAAGAGCACATATATGGAGAGAAATCTTGAAACTGATGTAACAAGCATAATTCATGAAATAGGAGTTCCTGCACATATAAAGGGGTATCAATATTTACGAGATGCCATAATGATGTCAGTTAACGACATCGAAATGCTAAATTCCATAACAAAGCTACTTTACCCATCCATTGCAAAGCGCCACAAAACCACTCCTAGTAGAGTTGAAAGGGCAATTCGTCATGCTATAGAGGTGGCTTGGAGCAGAGGTAAGATGGATACTATAGATGAACTATTTGGATATACAGTCAGCAACGGTAAAGGTAAGCCGACAAACTCAGAGTTTGTAGC
>CAZODB010000234.1:0-3228 GCA_964578425.1 uncultured Herbinix sp. | reverse complement strand
ATATGTTTAAACAAATCGAACTTAATTATAATTTTAATGCACTGGAGCCTCACATTGATGAGCTTACTATGAATACCCATTATTCAAAACATCATGCTGCATATACCAATAACCTAAATGCTTCAATTGAGAAATTACCTCAGTTTAAGGATGCATCCATTGAGGATGTTTTGAAAAAGCTTTCAGATATTTCTGATGCGGCATTAAGAACCGCTGTCAGGAACAATGGTGGAGGCTATTATAACCATAATCTATACTTTGCTAGCCTAAGACCTGGCGGAAGCAAGAAGCCCTCAGGTGATCTGGCTGGTAGGATCGAAAAAGACTTCGGTGGTTTTGATTCCCTAAAGGAGAAGCTAACCTCTGCTGCAGTCGGAAGATTTGGTTCTGGCTGGGCATGGCTTTCTGCAAATAAGCAGGGAGACCTACAGGTATCCTCCAGTCCAAATCAGGATAATCCTATTATGGATAATGAGGGATGGACCCCTATCTTAGGCATCGATGTATGGGAGCATGCATATTATCTCAAATACAAGAATCTCCGAGGTGACTATATTAGCGCCTTCTTTGAGGCACTTAATTGGGATGAGCTTGCAGCCAACTATGCAAAGGTAAAATCAGCTTAATACTAATTATTGTTATATAACCCCCTTTTCATCTACCAATTAACCATAAAAAGAGGCTGTTGCGAAAATTCACTATGTGTATAACATATATTTCGCAACAGCCCTTTTTCGGATTATTTCACTATTGATATTAATTCCACTTCTACCAACAGCCCTTTTTCGGACTACTCCACTATTGATATTAATTCCACTTCTACCAACACACCTTTGGGTAGATCCTTTACTGCCACACAGGAGCGCGCAGGCTTGCCTATAAAAAATTCACTATACACTTCATTAAAGGCTGCAAAGTCTCCCATATCATACAAGAAACAAGTTGTCTTAAAAACATTTTCTATAGACGCTCCCGCTTCATCAAGCAATGCTTGCAGATTCTTCATCACCTGAATTGTCTGCTCCTTAATTCCTCCTTCTACAACCTGACCTGTATCAGGATTAATCGGGATTTGTCCTGATGTATATAATACTCCATTAACGATTACAGCTTGACTGTAAGGTCCTATTGCCGCAGGTGCTTTTGTGGTTTTTATTTTCTTCATAAGCTACTCCTCTTCTCATATTCTTATTTTACTATTATAATGTATAATATTGAATAGGTCGATTAGAAATTATAATTAGAAATAATTAGAAATAATATGACAAATAAATCAATAGACTAATAGGCATATTTCATATATAATAATACCGTTTTACATTACTAAAATACAAAATAAGGAGTCTAGATATGTGGTTTTTATTTGCGTTATTAACAACGCTCTCATGGGGTGTTGCCGATCTTTTCTATAAAAAAGGGGCTGACAGCAAGGATAAATATTCTACCATGAAGATAGGAATTATGGTCGGTCTTGTAATGGGTGTACACGGTATCCTTTATATGCTTATTAAAGGGATAACATTTGACCCCCTTGATATGGTAAAGTACTTACCCGTATCCTTCTTTTATATATTATCCATGCTGATAGGATATTTAGGTCTGCGATATATTGAGCTGTCCATATCCTCACCTGTACAAAACTCATCCGGTGCCATAACTGCTATAGCCCTAATCATTCTCTTTCCCCAAGAGCTGGGAGCTCTTGAAATCGGGGCAATTGTACTAGTAACCTTTGGTGTTATTGGTCTAGCGATTGTAGAAAAAAGAATACAGAGCGCTGCCTTGAAAGCTGATAATGCAAAGGTTAATCCAAAATATCAGATTGGTGTCTTAGCTATAACCTTTCCCATCATATACGCAGTATTGGACGCCATAGGAACAATTGCAGACGGAATATACCTAGATGAGATGAACTTAATCAGTGAAGACGCTGCTCTTCTAGCTTATGAATTCACATGGCTCTTGTTCGCTATAATCGCTTTGATATATTTAACTGTTATAAAAAAGCAGAAATTCAACTTATTTAAGGAGCCTGTAAGAACCTCTGCAGCAGTATTTGAAACAGCAGGACAATTCTTCTATGTGTTTGCTATGTCAAGTAACGCGGTTGTGACAGCACCCCTGATCGCATCATACAGTATCGTGTCGGTTATTCTATCTAGAATCTTCTTAAAGGAAAAGCTTAGTAGGCAGCATTATACATTGATTCTATTAGTAATGATAGGTATTGCGGTATTGGGTGTCGCTGGAGAATTATAATTGCCTGAAGATTTCCTCTTTAGCATAAGACATAGCATTCGCTAGACTGCGAGTATTTATTGACTTTATTAAGAAATAATTTTATAATTTATTACAAACATGATTAAACAAATACTTTTATTCTTATACTATTACTCAAATTACACATAAAACTTTACAAGGTTTTTTTTAGTTCTAATTCAAATTTAAACTTAATTACCAAAATACATCTAAACAAAGCAAGCATATTATACTATTACACTTCCAATAAGTTACTTGTCGTATGTTTTTACTTAAAAACCATTAATTTATAGCAATAATTGTACATTTTGATTTATTGACAGTATTCAACTTATGCACTATACTTAAATTGTTAAATTATTAACAATCTTACAAGATTATTAAAAGGAGGATTTCATATGGCAAAGAGAGACGCTCTAGTAATAAATAAAGTTATAGAAAACGAGAAAACAATAATCGATTCAGTTGATGCTCTTCTGACAAAAATGAATGGGATGAAGAAGGCCCAAGAATTATTTGCATCTTACTCACAAGAACAGGTAGACAAAATCTTCTTCGCTGCTTCTGTTGCTGCCAACAAGCACAGGATTTCTCTTGCAAAGATGGCTGTTGAAGAAACAGGTATGGGAATCGTTGAGGATAAGGTAATAAAAAATCATTATGCTTCCGAATATATATATAACACATACAAGGATACAAAGACCTGTGGTGTAATTGAGGAAGACCCCTCCTATGGAATAAAAAAAATAGCTAATCCTATTGGTTTGATTGCTGCGATTATTCCTACAACCAACCCTACTTCCACCGCTATATTTAAAATATTAATATCCTTAAAAACAAGAAACGCAATTATTCTATCACCTCACCCAAGGGCAAAAAATTGTACTATAGAAGCCGCCAGAATTATATTGGAGGCTGCTATAGCTGCTGGTGCACCTAAGGAGATCGTTGGCTGGATAGACGTTCCAT
>CAZODB010000233.1:972-3251 GCA_964578425.1 uncultured Herbinix sp. | reverse complement strand
ATTTTAACATACATTAGAATGAAGCAAATCAGAGCGAACCGGGGTTTTGAAATACAAAGGCTTAGAAATTCAATAATGATAGGAGTGGTTATATGAAGAAGATTATATCATTTTTACTATTAGTATCACTTATGTTTACTAATGTTTCTTATGCAGATGCAGCTAAGATTTGGAGCAAGTATGTAGCTAAGGACAAAAGCTACTCCTTTCACTATCCAAGTGGATGGAAGGTTACCGCAGATGACTCTATGATAGTGATTAAAAATGCTAAAAGTAAAGAGGAATTGATGATGGTTATGCTTCCCTATGAGAAGCAAAAGACATCTAAGCAATTGGCAAGTAGCTTTATAACATTAATAAAAGATGCTAACCCTAATCTTAAGGCATCAAATTGGCGTAGCTTATCTGACTCTTTGGGCGAACATGTGGTATTTGATTTATCAGATAAAATCGGTACAAAAAAACACCTTGGTCTTGGGCTTGTAATTAAGGAAATGGATCAAGCCATATGGTTTTCGTATTTTTCACCAGAAGCAGAGTATTATCAGATTCGTGGTTATAGCATAATGGAAGGCTTTATAAGCTCAATGGCCATGGGTACTTCGTCAGTCGCTCCAAAGATTGATTATACAATTGATGTGGCATCTAATATTGATAAAAATGCAAAGGGATTTATGTTTGTTCTAGAATTTGCGCTAGGCTCTCCGCTTACTAAAAGCCAGGAGGATGCAATAATTAAATCCTTGAAAGGTAGCTGGAGGCACCTTTCGAAGGAGGAGCTGAAGGCTTATGATGAATATCCTGTACTTGTTAAATCTATTATGAAAGCCAAACAAAAAGACATGGAAAAGCTCAGGAGTAGTCTTGAAGAGGTTATAAAGGAATGGCTTGATGAGACAGACCAGAAGGATCCGTCAGTAAAAATTATTAAAAGCTCTTTGGATAAACGTGGAAAAGTAGTGATAAAGGGAAAGCCTCCACTAACTGAAATGTCTTTACAGGCATACAGTGAAATCATTGCATATTCAAAATTGTTGCAAAAAGACTCTACAGCATCACCTGATAAAATAACTAAAAAATCTGTTGATAGTGTTAAAAAGCAGGTTAAGGAGATTTGGAAAAACCTTTCTAAGGAAGACAAGGAAGACATAGCAACCGCTCCCGGTCTATGGGTCTGTATAAGATCGCAGTATAGGTTCGGAACCAAAGAACAGAGGAAAGAAATTCGTAATAGTGTTAAGAAGATTGAGCAATCAAAGGAAGCACCTAAGGCAGCTAGTTCAAAAACCACCAAAGGTGGGCAAATGAGTATGGCTGCCCATAACAGTATGATGCAGATTCAACAGATGACCTTTAACACTTATATGTGGAGCAGAGGATTTAACTATCTTCCTGCGACAGGTAAGATGTGGTAGTGAAAGAGGATTAATATGAATGAGTCAAAACTCAAAGTAGTTCCGCTGAAAAGATAAATTTATTTGAAATTTTTAAGTTACTTGCACCAAATACAAATGTGAGGGTGGTATAATGAAGAAAATTTCAATTAGATTTTCGATGATAAGGAAGTACGTGCTATTTGGGATGATGAGAACACCAAATGGTGGTTTTCAGTACTTGATATTATAGCGGTTTTACGTGGTGTGGATAATTATGAGAAGAACAAAAATTATTGGAAACACCTAAAAGCAAAGCTAAAACGAGAAAAAAATCAACTGGGTAGTGTGACTACCCAGTTGAAATTTACTGCACCTGATGGAAAAAAACGTGCAGCAAATGTTCTTGATTATGATGGAATTATTGAACTTGCTAAAATTTTCCAAGCACGTTATTTTATTTACAATTCTGCAAAGCTAACTGAGGTTGTTCTTTGATGTGGTTTTATGGGAGATAGTTCGAAAATAGGGAAGAATGATTTGGGCTCTTTTAATATTTCTTTATAATAATACATGTCCTTGCCTAATTTACCATAGGGTAAGGATTTTTCTTATTAAATAATAAACCAAAAATTAATATTTTATTAGAAAATTGAGTTTATCTTGTATTTATCCAATAAAATTAATATAATAGGAAGGTGTATCTGGCAGGATTTGGAGAGGGAGGTAAAACCTCCGTTATAAGCTGTCATAATTGGAGTATATTGAAGGAGGTAAAACCTCCGTTATAAGCTGTCATAATTAGAGTATATTGAAGGAGGTAAAACCTCCGTTATAAGTTGTCATAATTAGAGTATATTGAAGGAGGTAAAACCTCCGTTATAAGCTGTCATAATTAGAGTATAT
>CAZODB010000233.1:0-872 GCA_964578425.1 uncultured Herbinix sp. | reverse complement strand
TGAAGGAGGTTTGTATGTTAAGCTTTATAATAATCGGTTTTATGTTTATTTTCTTAGGCTTGGGAGTACATGTATTTAAATGGTATTTCTTATTATCGGGATATAACACTATGTCTAAAGAGAGGAAGGCTAATGTTGACGTAGAGGGGTTGGGACGTCTTATTGGAATATATTCATATATAAATGGTGGTATTTTTATAATTGCAGGTATTTTATATGGCTTAGGCTTAAAGCTTGTTATAGCACCAGTTATTATGTTGTTTATTGTATTGACTATTTATATACTTATTAAGGCTCAAAAGTATGATGGAAATATATTTGACAAAGCTGGAAAACTACGAAAGGGAGCTGGAAAGCATTTCATTATACCAGCTCTTATAACCATTGTCGTGCTTATATTAGTAGCGGTCCTTCTATCATTTTCATACCAATCAACGAAGGTTTCTTTTCTGGATGGGGGAATACAGATACATGGTATGTATGGTGAAACATACAAATGGGAAGATGTGGAGAATATAAAGATTATGGATGAACTACCGACCATAGAGCTGAGAACTAACGGTTCAGCTTTGGGTTCAAAGCTGAAAGGGCATTTTAGCACAAAGGAGTATGGTTCAGTTAAGCTGTTTGTTAATAAGAGTAACCCACCCTTTATCTATCTAGATACAGTAAGCGGTGTAATTATCTTTAACATGGATAGTAAGGATGATACACAAGAGATATATAGTTCTATCATAAAAGAAATAGAATAAATAAAGACAGTAGACCTCATTCGTAATGCTAAAAATGAGGTGCGATACTTATAAAGGAGAGAAAAAATGCTACAAATCAAAAACATTAGTAAACAGTATATTACAGGAGAACTGACACAA
>CAZODB010000232.1:0-3289 GCA_964578425.1 uncultured Herbinix sp. | reverse complement strand
CCTCCCTCTGTATCAAAGGAATATAATCCGCCATGAAGCTCTACTATATCAACCATACTTTTAATTCCGAAGCCGTGTCCGGCTTCTTTTTTATTTGATTTGGGTAATTCGCCCTCCATATCAATCTTACCTACATAGGCATTTTCTGTAGAAATTACCAGTCTGTCATCGTTGATAACCGCATGAAAATAAACCTTGCGAAGCTTCTCCTCCTCTACCTGTGATGCTGCGAAGATTGCATTTTCCAGAGCGTTGGAAAGTAAGGAACAAAGCTCAGTGTCATTCATCTCAAGCACATCTGGTAGCTTGACATCTGCGTGTAGAGTAACCTGTAATTTTTTCGCCTTATTTTCAAAGCTGGATAAAATCAGATTGACTGTCTCATGCTCGCAATATCGTATCGGGGTCAGTGCATCTATAGCAGCCTCTGTACTGGCAAGATATTTTTTGATTTTCGTAAGATCACCGTCAGTTGCATAGCCTCCAATCAGCGACAGGTGATGGCGCATATCGTGGCGATAAATCACAGTGTTCTTTTGCATTTGGCGCATAGCATCTAGCTCTAGTCTGGCATATTGAAATTGGGAAGCAATGATGTCCCTCTCTCGCTGAGCCATGGTCTGCTTCTGGGTTTCATTGTAGTATAGGAGAACAAAGACTAAGTAAAAGGTGCAAATTACAGAAGGAGCAAATTGTACCACCTCTCGGGCACCGGAATATAGGAGCTCTGTATAGACAGTAGTGGCATAGTCAAACAAATAGTACAAAAAAGGTACTGCAGCAAAAAGCAAGCAGGTACGCTTTGAACGCTCTATTAGCTGTCTTACTGAGTCAGCCACATATTTTTTGAGAAGATAGTACACAAGACACATAGCAATAAAGTATCCAATATGATCAGCAAAGCGGCCTCCGAAGACCGCTGCTGTCATGGAACCAATCCACTTTGGTATTTGACAGCAAAGATAGGCTGTAAGTACGCTGCTGATTGAAATTAACCAGGGACGCTTGAAATATATGACGAGAAATACAACAGAAGGTATATGGGTAATGAAGGGGTACAGCTTCATCGTAATTTGTAGCCCCAGCATCTGCCAGCAAAGTAATTGAATAAGGAGTATTAATGCATAAAAAATAGTTGAGGCAAGTTTGCCTGCCCATGTACGTTCTACACCGACAAAAAGAAGAGACACTGCTACACCGAAGACTAGTACAATAGCTGAGCGAAATAAAACAATAATGGTATCTATCATAATGGATCCCTCCGTTCATTTGGTGCTAGTAGATATTTCATATAAGTGGATTTTGCCTTTGAAAAAGCATCTCTTGCCACGGGTACTGTTTTACCTATTATGGTTGTGAAGCCTTTTTTATCAAGTTCGGTAACATAGCGTAGGTTAACCACAAAAGAACGGTGAGGCTTATAAAAATGTGAGTCTGACAGTAAGCTACTCTCATAATCACTAAGGTAGCCATAGGCTTCCCGCACCTCTCCACTTGTAAGGAAAAACTGTACTGAGCGGTTAATGACTTCCACATATACAATTTGCATAAAGGGTAGCTTTACTATACCACTTCCTGTCTTCATAGTAAGATAGGCATCCTCTTTAGCAAACCTTATAAGCTGTCTGTCAAGAAGGGGGAATATCTCATCCTTATGTACTGGTTTCATGATGTAGTCCTCAGCGTTTACACGGTAGCTCTCCACAGCATATTCACGGGATGAGGTAAGGAAAATAATCGGTATTTCATTATCTGAACGGCGAAGCTCTTTAGCAGCCTCTATTCCTGTAACACCAGGCATAAGGATGTCCAAAAGTAGCAAATCAAATTGCTTATATTTCATTGTTTCCAAAAGCTCTATAGCACTGTGAAAGGCCTCATATGTAATTGAGCCCATTCGATCCCTGCAGTAATCCTCCAGTAAAGAGGCAATGCGAGAAAGCTCATCAATATTATCATCACAAAGAGCAATGTGCATGTTCGTATCCTCCAAATATGTAAAATCCTTCAATCGTATTTTATCATAAAGCTATAAGAGCTACAAGAATACAAATTACGATTCGTGCGCTAGGAAATACGATTCGTGCGGTAAAGGGTTTTAAAGTGTAGTATCTGATAATATTTATATGACAGTTTACGAGAAAGGCATGGATATTAATATGTTTCGTTTAGAAGAGGCTTATAGTCAAGCAATTAGAATGTTGCGTAATATCGTAGAGGATATCAGGGTTGGCAGACAATTATATATGAATTCTGTTGACATTTACTCCGCTCAAGTTTGTAAATATCTAAATGATGATATCGATATATTATCATTCCTAAACAGTGTTCAGGATAAAAACCCTTATATGTATTCTCATCCAGCTAATGTAGCCTTCATATCATATGTCATTGGCAAATGGCTGAATTTGAACAATATAAAATTGGCAAATTTGATTCGTGCAGATGTTTAGTGGTGGAATTTAATCTTATTATTCAGAGGGAAAGAGATATAGATTTTACATGAAAAGAAGGTGATATATTATGACCATAGAGACCCTTGGCTGGTTTGTGGCAGGAATCTGTGTGACTGCATTTGTAACATTGTGGTTTATTGTGAGCTATAAGGAGCTATCTGCAATGCAGAAGAGCCTTGATACCATCAGGGAGCAGGTGCAAATACACCGTAGATTATATATGCAGGAACGGGGTGGTGAAAATGATGCATCAGCAAAAAAAATATTAGAGAATAAGCTTATGGTTTATAAAGATACGGTAAAAAAATATAATGCTCTGTTAAAAAGACCAATGAATCGTATTCCCGGATATATCATGGGTTTCAACCCTAAGAACAAGGAAGGTGACCTATGAACTGAGGATATAATATTCAAGCCATGAATTTACAAGAAAATTTACTAGGAGGAAGAAAAATGAGACAAATTAAGAAATGTGAAAATCACAAACTATTAAGGAATATAATGGCGGGGGTATGTACTTTGGCCATAGCTTTAATATTTATGCTCTTTACTGAGACTACAGCTTTCGCGGGAACAGAATACAATATCAATACAACAGATGTAGCAAGCCTGCAAGGTCGTCTAAACAGTGTGGCAACAGTTAGTGGAAGTGCAATTAGTGTAAGTGAAGATATCATAACGATTACACTTAATAATGATGTTAACGGCATGCTTCTATTTGAAGGTCAACAGGGAACAACTTTTATTTTAGATGCTGCTGGTCATACCATAAACGGCGCTCATCATAATGAAGCTGTTCAGCTTACGAATGGTAATAGAGCAGATGTCATACT
>CAZODB010000231.1:0-3305 GCA_964578425.1 uncultured Herbinix sp. | reverse complement strand
AATGCTACAAATCAAAAACATTAGTAAACAGTATATTACAGGAGAACTGACACAAGACGCACTAAATGATGTAAGTCTGAACCTTCGTGACAACGAGTTCGTGGCTATTCTTGGCCCTAGCGGATCGGGAAAAACCACGCTACTTAATGTTATAGGTGGCCTTGACCGCTATGACAAGGGAGACATGGTAATCAATGGTATTTCCACTAAAAAATATAAGGATCGTGACTGGGATTCCTACCGAAATCATACCATCGGCTTTGTATTTCAAAGTTATAATCTTATTACACACCAATCGATACTGGCGAATGTAGAGCTAGCGCTCACCATTTCTGGAATTTCGAGAATGGAGAGAAAGAGAAGAGCTAAAGAAGCGCTTACTAAAGTAGGGCTTGGAGATCAGCTCCACAAACGTCCTAATCAGATGTCAGGAGGTCAAATGCAGCGTGTTGCCATCGCCCGTGCTCTTGTTAACAACCCTGACATCCTTTTGGCAGACGAGCCTACAGGAGCACTTGACACCGAGACAAGTGTACAGGTTATGGAGCTGATTAAGGAAATAGCCAAAGATCGTCTTGTTATTATGGTTACTCATAACCCTGAGCTAGCTGATGAATATGCAAACCGGGTTGTTAAGCTACGGGACGGAAAAGTTATAGACGATTCTAATCCTTATGAGGTTGACGAGGCTGAGCTTGAGGAACCTAAGCACAAAAATATGGGGAAAGCATCAATGTCATTTTTGACAGCCTTATCTCTTAGCTTTAACAATCTGCGTACTAAAAAAGGCAGAACAATCCTGACATCATTTGCGGGTTCAATAGGAATTATTGGCATAGCACTTATATTATCTCTTTCCACCGGTGTAAATAACTATATAGATAAGATACAAAGGGATACTATGGTATCCTACCCTATAACAATTGAAGCACAGTCCTTTGATTTTGCCAGTATGATGGAGGTTGGACGAGAGCATGTATCTGATGAGATAGACCACGAGCTTGATGGAATATATTCCAATTCTTTTAATTTGGAAATGGCAAGTAAAGCAACTTCTAGTATCAAGACCAACAATCTATCGCCATTAAAAAAGTATCTGGATGATAAAGATAATGAAATTCATCAATATATCGGTGAAAACGGTATAGTTTATTCTTATAATGTATCCTTTGACGCCTATGCATATGACCCGAATAATGAGCTTATCAATACAGACGGCAGTTTTTTTGGCAGCGGAGGTTCCTTTGGAATGAATGGAGATATGTCCATGGGAATGAGCATGCAGATGAATAACAGTCATTTTGCAGAACTTTTATCCAGTTCTGGTGATTTGCTTATAAGTCCAGCTGTAACAGAAAGCTATGAGGTTTTATACGGAAGCTGGCCCAAGGAGTATAATGAACTAGTTTTAGTACTTGATAAGAATAATGAGATATCTTTATCAGCTCTTTATGAGCTGGGAATCTTACCTGCAAGTGAATATGAAGAGTTAATAAAGAATATAGAATCAGGCGAGGACGTGGAATTTACATCCTATAACTGGAGTTATGAGGATTTTTATAACCAGTCATTTTATATGCTACTTGCTAGTGATTATTATGTGGAAAAAGAAGACGGTTTATTTGAATATGTTGCTGAAGATAAGGATAAGCTGGCTGATTTAGTAAATGAAGCAGTGGAGCTTAAAATAGTTGGTATCATTCGTCCTTTGGAGGACGCCGCCTATGCTTCGATCTATAGAAATATCGGATATACTAAAGCATTAACCGATTATATCATTGAGAATACCAATAATAGTCCAGTTGTTAAGGCACAGGAAGCAAACCCTAGCTCTAACGTGGTAAACGGTATGACATTTGAGCCTAAGGATGACAAAGCTAAAATCCGTGATATGGTAGAGTATCTATCAGGACTGGGCATATCTGAAAAAGCAAAGTTTGCTGAAGGAATAATACAATCCATGTATATGGGTGATCCAGCCAGCGCAGAAATGATGCTTGCAATGGGTGAAGTAGAAATGGCAGCTATATTAGATGAATATTTAAAGGAGCCTGATGATAATGTATTATTAGCAATGTATGATTACTATATTTCAGCAGGAAGCTATGAGGATAATATGACTGAATTTGGTTATGTAAGCCTTGATGTACCGTCATCTATAAGTCTTTATGCTGATAATTTTGTAGATAAAGAAGCTATTACAGACGGAATCGATAACTACAATAGTACTTCCAGTGCGGAGAATCAAATCAGCTATACCGACTATGTAGGACTTTTGATGTCATCGGTAACAACGATAGTTAATGTTATTTCATATGTATTGATAGCCTTTGTGGCAGTATCACTTATTGTATCCTCAATCATGATTGGTATAATAACATTTATATCTGTACTTGAGCGTACCAAGGAAATTGGTATACTTCGTGCAATTGGAGCGTCAAAAAGAAATATCTCACAGGTATTTAATGCAGAAACATTTATTGTAGGCTTGTTGGCCGGCATTATAGGTGTAGGAATTACATTACTCCTACTGATTCCCATAAACGCTATTATTCATACAGTAGCTAACACCACGGATATAAGTGCTTCTCTACCTATGTGGAGTGCAGCAGTATTAGTTGTCTTAAGTATGTTTTTGACTCTTATAGCAGGACTTATTCCATCAAAAAAGGCTGCTAAGAAGGACCCTGTAGAAGCGCTTAGAACAGAATAAACATGTATCCTAAAGAAATCAGCAATATTAAGATATAGTTTATAAAGCGATATCTAGCGATATTTAAATAATTTAAATAAATAATTTTATGTTGACATGTTTTAAATTCCCTGATATGATTAAAAACAAATTTGAATGTATGTTATAGCATACTTAATATTAAAAAAGACGAAGAAAAGAAATAGTAGCATTTTTGATTTCAAACAGAAAGAAGCCGGTTGATGAGAGGCTCATGAATAGAAAATGTGAATACCTCTTGGAGTTGCGTACCGAAAAGGATAATCAAGTAGGCTACGTCGGAAAGCACACCGTTATCAGATGCAAGAGTATCGCTATAGCCGTACTCTATAAGGTAGGTAATGTGAGTTACCTATAAACTATAGGTGGTAACACGAGATAATCTCTCGTCCTTTTGGAAACAGAAGGACGGGAGTTTTTTTATTGAGGAGGAGAAATCCTCCGTTATAAGTATTAATAAAATATAAGTATCGAGGAGGAGAAATCCTCCGTTATATGTATCAAATAAATATAAACTTTGAGGAGGAGAAATCCTCCGTTATAAGTATCAAAAAAACATAAACTTTGAGGAGGA
>CAZODB010000230.1:0-3339 GCA_964578425.1 uncultured Herbinix sp. | reverse complement strand
TTTGTATGGTGACTGATATTGGTACCAGGTACCAACCAGATACCAAAAATAAAATAAAATTATTCTTGACAATTCTCCGATAAGGTATTATGATAATTGCAATAATATGTGAAACCGTTGAGAAAGAGGAGTAGGCTTAAGTATGAAATCACAGAGAGTCGCTGTTGGTGGGAATGCGATATTTAGTCTTTAGCTGAATGGGCTTTTGAGGGCAACCCGAAATATGAGTAGGCGTTGACGGACACCATTACCGTTATATGGATGGCATATATATGATTGTATATGATCGAGCTGGACAATGAATTATAATTCATTTGTCAAATTGAGTGGTACCGCGGATATAATTCGTCTCAAGTATATTTATACTTGGGGCTTTTTTTATATCTGAAACTCTTACCATCCTGTACCCGGTACGGTACCTGGTACGGTACCCGGTACAGAAAAGAGGTACCGAAAAGAAGAGGAGATTAAATTCTCCGTAATAAGTATTGATACAAAAATTAATATGTAGAGGAGAATTGGAATGAGAAGAAAGATAATTGCGACAATTATGTTGGTTGTATTAACTGCTATCCTAATGATGGGATGTTCTAAGAAAAATGATGGAGAGGTTATTATAGGTATCGGACAATTTGCAGAGCATGGCTCCTTGGACAATTGCCGTGAGGGCTTTATTGCGGGACTTGAGGAGGCAGGATACAAGGAGGGTACAAACCTAAAGATTCTATATGAGAATTCCCAGGCTGATGCCAATATCGCATCTCAGATATCAAATAATTTTATATCCAAGGATGTAGATTTAATATGTGCGATTGCCACTCCCATGGCGCAAAGTGCATTCGGAGTGACAAAAAATACGGAAATTCCAGTAATATTTACCGCAGTAACAGATCCTATTAAGGCAGAGCTGGCTAAGACAGACGGTAGTCCTAGCGGTAACGCTACTGGAACAAGTGATAAGCTCCCAGTAGAGAAGCAATTAGAAATGATACGAAAGATTTTACCTGACGCTACGAAGATAGGAATTATGTATAGCACAAGTGAGATTAACTCGCTTTCTGCCATAGAGGAATATAAAGCGGTGGCTCCTAGCTATGGTTTTGAAATAGTTGAAAGTGGAATTTCTACCACGGCAGATATTCCTTTGGCAGCGGATGACCTTCTGGGTAAGGTGGATTGCATCAATAATCTTACGGATAATACGGTGGTTAGTGCATTACCTATAATACTTAACAAGGCGTCAAATAAAAATATACCTGTATTTGGCAGTGAGGTTGAGCAGGTTAAGATTGGTTGTCTAGCATCCATGGGACTGGATTATTATGATCTTGGAATGAAAACAGGGAAAATGGCCGCTCAGGTATTAAAGGGTGAAAAGAAGGCAAGTGAGATTAATTTTGAAATAATTGAGGAATTTGATTTCTATGGAAACAAAGCCGTAGCAGATAATCTTGGAATAGACTTGCCAGAGGATTTGGTAAGGGACGCTAAGGAAATGTATAATAGTATTTCAGACTAGTATAATATATTTTAAGTCTAGTAAAGGTCTCATAGCAATTGCTAGCAGTTACATTTGTTAAGATCTTATAAATAAGAGCATTAGAGGAGGAAGGAAATGTTAACAACAATTATCGGTATATTAGAGGAAGGGTTTGCTTATGGAATTCTTGCCTTAGGTATATACATAACCTATAAGATTTTGGAT
This sequence comes from uncultured Herbinix sp., assembly GCA_964578425.1. Classification (GTDB taxonomy): domain Bacteria; phylum Bacillota; class Clostridia; order Lachnospirales; family Lachnospiraceae; genus Mobilitalea. The sequence continues at coordinate 1,634 of CAZODB010000230.1, read as the reverse complement.
TTCCCAGACTTATCAGTGGACGGAACCTTTCCATTGGGAGGTGCTATAACAGTTTTGCTTATAAGATCGGGGGCTAATCCTATACTGGCCTTGTTAATTTCCTTCCTCATCGGTGCACTTGCAGGTATAATAACAGGTATTATTCATGTAAAGTTCAAGGTTAGGGATTTGCTGTCAGGTATAATTATGATGACAGGCTTATATTCGATTAATTTGCGAATTGCAGGAAGTGCAAATGTACCGATTTTCAGTAAGGAAACGATTTTTGACAATGAATTTTTAGATACTATAGTTTCTGAAAGCTTTCGCCCATTTGTTGTTGTAACATTACTTTTCATAATAATAATTATAATGAAGCTATTGCTGGATTTATATTTAAATACAAAATCAGGCTATCTACTACGGGCTGTAGGTGATAATGAGACAGTAGTGACATCCTTGGCTCAGGACAAAGGAACCATGAAAATAATCGGACTATCAATAGCCAATGCATTTGTAGCGATGTCCGGCGGATTATTTGCCCAAAAGAATGGTTATTTTGATATAACCATTGGGACAGGGGCTCTTGTTACGGGTGTGGCCAGTGTTATCATAGGCACTAATTTACTGCGTAAGGTCACAGTACTTAAGGTGACCACATCTGTTATAGTCGGCTCCATCCTTTATAAAGCATGTGTTGCTGTCGCTATAAAATTTGGGCTAGAGGCACAGGATCAGAAGCTAATCACCTCCATTTTGTTCTTAGTAATTTTGATTACAAGTAATGAAAAGAGAAGGAGGACTAAGGTAAATGCTTAGGTTGATTGATATAAATAAATACTATAATCCCGGGACAGTAAATGAGATGTGCCTTTTTAAAGATTTTAGCCTCAACATAGAGGAAGAGGAGTTCGTGTCAGTAGTCGGTAGTAATGGCTCCGGCAAGACATCTATGCTGAATATTATCTGTGGGAGTATTCCCATAGATAGGGGAAGAATAGAGATTAACGAGCTGGATATTACGAATACTCCCGAATATAAGAGACAGAGAAGGATTGGCAGAGTATATCAGAACCCCGCTTTAGGCACTTGTCCGAGCATGACTATATTGGAGAACATGTCTCTTGCAGATAATAAAGGAAAGGCTTTTTATCTACAACGGGGCACCGATAAGAAAAGGATAGACTATTATAAGGAGACTCTCAGAAAGCTGGGCTTAGGTCTGGAGGATAAGCTGGATATTACGGTGGGATCCTTATCCGGTGGCCAAAGGCAGGCTCTAGCTATGATTATGGCTACTATGACCCCTATTGAATTTCTAATACTAGATGAACACACGGCGGCCCTTGACCCAAAAACAGCCGAGCTAATTATGCATCTTACTGATGATATAGTTAAGGAAAAGAAGTTAACTACAATTATGGTTACCCATAACCTTCGCTACGCAGTGGAGTATGGAAATAGGCTACTAATGATGCATCAGGGAAACATTGTTATCGACAGCCATGGCGAGGAGAAACAGGCTCTTAAGGTAGACGATGTCTTGGATAGATTCAATGAAATAAGCATAGAGTGTGGAAATTGAGATTACTTAATGGTAGCAGTACGGTTAGCAGAATATTAACCGTACCTTGCAAACTGTGGCAAACTGTACC
>CAZODB010000229.1:0-3344 GCA_964578425.1 uncultured Herbinix sp. | reverse complement strand
ATCTGATCCTGCAGCTTTCTGTTTTCGATCATCTTCTCAATGTTCGCTTTTACTTTGTTCTCATATCCTGAATATGTGTGAACAACGTACCATTTAGCTTCTGACATACTAAACCTCCAATACTGCCTTTAGCCTAAAATAAAGCCAATTCCCAAATCAATTACATAGTCCAATAGAAAAATAATTGCTCCCAAAAGAATCGTAACGATAACAACAGCAACTGTCTGTTTTGAAAGAGTCTCTTTATCCGGCCAAACTACTTTTTTGAATTCGGATTTTATACCCTTAAACCAGCTTTTCTTTGGAGCTTTCTCAGCTACCTTACCAGTTGTTTCTCTCATTTCTTCACATTCCTTTCAGAATCTTATTTTGTTTCCTTGTGTGATGTGTGTGATCTGCAGAATTTACAGTACTTCTTTGTCTCCATTCTGTCCGGATGTAATTTCTTTTCTTTAGTCATGTTGTAATTACGTTGCTTACAATCCGTACATGCTAATGTGATTTTCACGCGCACAATTTCCACCTCCGCTTCCTCTTGTTGCGCTTAATATCTGCTCTCTAAGACAACTTTTTTTAGACATAAAAAAAAAGCCCTCTTTCTTTGCTTAATTACTATAACACATATGGTTTTTTTCGTCAATCACTTTTTTTCACGAATAAGCGGATTAGTCAAACTGCGTCTATGAGTTTCGTAAGCTTGCTTACAGAAACCCATAGACGCGGTTTGATAAATGCATACGCGAAGCAGAACCGCAAGCGGATCTGCTGACAGATCGCAGGTCTGGAGCTTAACCAGCTCTTTTGCAAAACATGGACTCACTTGTTTATGGATTATTCTTTAACACAACAATCTTACAAACAGCCTTATGTCCATTATTTGTAGACGCGGTAATATTAGCAGTACCTTTCTTGTGAGCAATAATTCTTCCCTTATTATCAATAGAAGCAACTCTCTTGTTAGAACTGGAATAGGTTATAGCATCTGTCGTGTTTGCTGGCTTTACAAATGCTTTTAGGTAATACACTTCTCCGACAGATAAAACCTTGTTCTTTCTTGTGAATTTAACCTCCTCTGACAAAATAGTCTTTATCTCAATAGGCTTTACTACTTGATTACCACGATTATCAATGGCATACAACGTATATATACCATCTTTTTTTACCTTAAATGTAGCACTACCATCTACTAATTCTAGCTCAGTACCCGAACCTACAGGTAGAAAGCTCGAAGCCTTTTTATTACCGGGAAGGTATTTTACTCTTCTTATACCACTTTCTGTGTCGACCACCTTAACGTTAACGTCCCTTGTTTTATAATCCTTTGATACAGAATAGCTAAAGGATATCCTGGGAGGTCTCGTATCATCCTCAACCTTATAGAACTGTATTACTTCATTTCCAGAATAATCGCTGGCATAGATTGTGTATTCACCGGCCTTTGACAATATTAATTTATTGTTTTCTATAGCCGCCCCTGTGGTACCACGATTAAAGTCAGCAATTTCTCTTTTGCCTGCTAGCCATCTTATTACCCTTACACCGGATCCACCTTCATCCACAACATTAATTGGTACCGTAAGCTTCTCCCTCTCATAGATTGTTTCAAGTTTTATAATAGGAGGAATAGAATCCTCATTAATGTGATTTATCTCTTGTACTGCCCTATAGGCATTTGGTATACCTGGATATAGAATTGAATCCTTAAGCTCAGGTATTGGCTTTAGGGTTTTTAATATAATATTCTTTACCGCCAAGGGATGTAGGTTTTTATCATATGAATACAATAAGGAAGCTACAGCGCTCACTTGCGGCGCTGCCATGGAGGAGCCGCTAAGGGTTTGATAAGTCCCTACAATTGTACTCATAATATCACTTCCTGGAGCTGCAATCTCCACGGCTTTTCTTCCATAATTAGACAGGCTGGTTAGCCCACCATTTGCATCTATAAATGTAACAGAAATAAGGTTATCTAATTGAAAGCTCGCCGGATAAACAGGTTTGATATCGTTATCTCTTCCGAGATTACCAGCTGCTGCTATGAATAGCATGTCTGATTCACTAATTGTCTGTTCTAAGGCAGGCGAGTACTGGCTTGTACCCCAGCTGATATTGCAGATATCTGCTCCCATTCTGGTTGCATATTTTATTGCAATGATAGCATCAGATATGCTTCCAGTCCCTTCAATCCCACCATTTATTTTCAATACCATCATCTTTATATCTATATTAGAGGCTATTCCAGCTATACCTATCCCGTTGTTAGCCACTGCCCCTATTATGCCCGCTATATGAGTTCCATGATCATCCTTATCCTCAGGAAGAGATAGATTAGATTTTGAGCTCCTATCATATTTATAATGGCTTACGCTTGCATCATCATTATAAAAGTCCCAACCATATATATCATCTATATAACCGTTATTGTCATTATCTATGCCGTCACCTGGAATTTCATGTGAATTCACCCATATATGCTCTGCTAAATCTGGATGAGTATAGTCAACACCTGTATCTATAATTGCAACTACAACCTCTCGTCGATTTATAGCCTCCTGGTTCATATACATCCACGCTTCAGGTACATCCATATCTACATCCTGAATAGATGAAACTTTTCTACTGCTATTTGCTGTAAATACAGAATAGTATCCAGGATTGTAGATCGGCCATTGGGCCAAAGAGTATGTATCATTAGTATATTGCATAATCTTCACCGAACCGTTTGGCTCTACGGATTTAACAATCGGATGATTATTAAGATGCTCTATAACCTCTGAATATACTTTATGATCACTAATTGATATAAGTAGAAAATCCTCTAGCTGCGTGATTATCTTGATTTGACCCTCATAAGCATTCAAAAGCATAAGCAAATCACCTTCATCAGGTATTTCATTAAAAAGAATAATCAGTTCACTACTTTCCTTGCCACTGTCTATATATTCATTATTTTCATGCTCATTACTTTCTTTATCAACAAGATAATTCTTATGCTTTGCAATCATAATAAATAATATCATTATAACTGATAGCATAGTTATAATAAGCATAATGCTCCTTATGTACTTTTTCTTATTAATCATATAGTTTCAACCTCTGAATATAAAGTAATTAGTATGCAACTTTATGGTATTCGCTTATCTTGGCATTTATGTGGCAGAATGCAAAGTCAATAATTTATATTTTATTTTCTTACATACTTTACTAATTATAGTATATATAAATCGTGCAATCTTATTTATTTAGTGTTATAATTAAAAAAATGCTAACTATTCTGACATAAATACGAGGAGGGATCTTATGGGTACATCCAATGTAGATATCAAAACAGGTAATAATTTAGA
>CAZODB010000228.1:0-3348 GCA_964578425.1 uncultured Herbinix sp. | reverse complement strand
ATGTTAAGGTCATTTATGAATATTTAAGTTCATATTTGACCTTTTCGTTTTATATGGTAAAATTATGTAGGAATTAGGATTAGGAATAAAATTATAATAGCTTACAGAAAGGTACAAAACATGAAACGAATATTAGTAGCATACAAGGACCTACTTAGCATTATATTTGAGAAAGCCCCCTTTATGGTTATTTTAACTTTTCTATTTACTATTATTAGCGGCCTATTGGGACCAATAAATGTCTATGTCAAACAGCACATCTTTGATGATGGATTGGCGGTTGCACGGGGGGACATGACATTTGCAAGTTATTCATATTATATTGTAATATTCATAGTAATTGCTCTTTTACCTTCTATTATGAGTGGGTTCATATATAATTTCGTTCAACCCCGCTCCCTTTTAATTCTAAGAACATCATACAAGGAGCGCATGCTAAAAAAGCTTAAAACCATGAAATACGAACACTTTGAGAACGAAACTTCAGCTGAAATTATAGACAAGGCATACAATAGAGCAGAAAACTCAGCCAGACATCTGTGGCCTATGTATGTAGAATATTGGCTAAGCTCTGTAATAGCCAGTATAGGTATAATCATCTATATTGCAAGTGTTCGATGGTGGCTTATGTTTACAGTGTTAATTCCATTTATACTTGAAACATATATAGCATCAAAAACTAACTATAACATATATACCGAGTTAGAGACATACTGGAAAAGGGAACGCAAGTACAGCATTCTCGGATGGTATTTAAGATCAAGGGACTTTTCGAAAGAAATCAAGGCATTTGGAAGCTCTGATTATTTAATTGATACATATAAGAAACGGTTGAATGAGAGAAATAGGGATTATGAAAGCTATTTCTTTAAAAACTTAAGGAAAATACTGTTAGGTGGCAACATTACAAAGCTTGCTTCATTAGTAAATGCAATTATATTGCTTTTATTATTTATTGATGGAGAAATGTCAGTAGGATTATTTATAAGTATGACAAGCTTGATGTTTGGTGGAATCTATCACAATCTTAGTGGATGTGCATTTATATTCAAATGGGCACCATTTCATATAAATACATATGATTATTACGATAAATTCTTAAGCTTATCTGATGAAGCCGAAGGGTCAGAAACCAACCTACCCGAAACCTTTGACATTGAGTTTAAGGATGTATGGTTTCGGTATCCTGGAACTGATAAAGATATTTTAAAAGGATTGTCATTCAAAATAAAGAATGGTGAGAAAGCATCAATCGTTGGTGAAAATGGCGAAGGAAAGTCAACATTGATAAAGCTGTTACTAGGGCTTTTCTCTCCCGATAAAGGTGAAATTCTAATTGGTGGGAAAAAACTAGATGAATATCCTTTAGGTGTTCGAACTAAAATATTTGGACCAGTATTTCAAGACTTTTCAAGATTCAGCATAACATTGAAAGAAAATATAGGTATTGGAGATATTGATGAGATCGATAATGAAGATAAAATAATTATGGCTGCAAATAAAGGAAAGGCTGATGAGTTCGCGAAGGAATACCAAGAGGGTTATGATACACTACTTGGTAGAGATTTTGAAGGTGGTGTAGATATATCAGGTGGACAGTGGCAGAGAATAGCGATCTCCCGTGCCTTTATGGGAAGTAAGCATGTGCTGCTTCTGGATGAACCAACTTCACAACTTGACCCCTTGGCAGAAGCTAATCTATATCATGAATTTGCAGATATGGTAGAGAATAAGACAGCAGTATTCATCACTCATAGATTGGGCTCTACTATGATTACTGATAGGATTTTTGTAATAAGCGAAGGCAAAATCAAGGAATGTGGCACCCATGATGAATTGATGAAGGTAGAGGGAATATATTCGATTATGTTTAATGCACAAAAGCAGTGGTATAAGAAAGAGGAGGGTATAGTAGATGCCTAAGACTAAAAAAAGAGATAAACGGGAGGAAAAAAAGCCTGTATTTGAAATAAAATTTGATGACCATACTGCGGATTTTGAAAAAGATATATTAAAAGAAAACCCTCCTAAGTTATCCTATCTAACAAGACTATTTCGATATGTTTTCTCCTCTGCAAAATTAATGTGTGGTATTTTTCTAAGCCTAGCTATTATTCTGAGTATTATACAACCTATAACAGCATTTATTTGGGGCAGATATATTGATACTGTCAATAATTATTCCGATGGAATTGACTTTTCAACAAGGCAATTGATGTCCATGATATGCCTTGCGCTGATATATTGGGGGATTGATTTTCTTAGTAATATTATAAATCGCTATCTTTATGGAGGAGAAGATATTGAACGGTTAAGTAAGGTTCAGGATCATCGTTTGCAGGAAAAATTTCAAGCCAAATTATTTACGAAGATATCGAAATTATATCCTGATTATATGGAAGTACCCAAAATCAACGACATCATTACACGAAGCTTTGATTCCATGGGAGGGGAGTGGAGCTCTCTTCAGAGAGGTGTAATTATCGAAGGTTACGTTATAATTGCGAAGATGGTCTCTGTAGTTATGGTTGCTGCTTCGCTCTATATTTTTAATCCGTTTTTATGTCTTATCGTGCTTATAGCTCCGGTTCCTACGCTTTATACCACTTATATAGGTAATAAAATGAAATTTAAGTTTACACGGGACAATAACAAGATTCTTCGTGAAGCAGATTACTTTCAAGGAGTACTACTTGGTAACTCTGCAAAAGAGGTAAAAGCATTGAATTTATTTGACTTCTTTTTTGTTAAATGGAAGGACTTGGCGGACGATTATGTTATTAAAGAGAAGAAAAATCAGACCAATGTTTTTCTACTGGGAGCAGTGAGTGGCTTTATATCAAACATAGCCAGTATAGCGGCGAATGTGTTTGCGATTATCTTGATGACACAGGGTAAGCTTTCAATCGGTGCCCTTGGTGCCGTTATGGTACTTAGCCAAACCCTTATGAACAGTACATCACAGTTATTTGGATCAATCGCCAACTTTCTATCGAAGAAAAATGAGGCTGCGCAGTTTTTTGAGCTTATCGACCTAAATGAACAGTTTTCGCAAGTGACAGAAGAAGAGAATTCTAAGATTGACTTAAGAAAATTGGAAGCACAAAATATTTCCTACAGATATCCTATGACGGATGAGTATAGATTAAAGAGTGTGAATTTTGTGTTAAACAGAGGAGAAAAAGTAGCCTTTGTCGGTGAGAATGGAGCAGGAAAGACGACATTCATAAAGCTTTTGACGGGAATGCTTCAACCATCAAGTGGGGAAATTCGTATAAATGGAAACGATGTGAAAGAAATTGATTATGGAGAAAAATACAATTCTCTATCCTATGTTTTTCAGGAACC
>CAZODB010000227.1:0-3362 GCA_964578425.1 uncultured Herbinix sp. | reverse complement strand
CAAGGCGAGGGTCGCGAGTTCGAATCTCGTCTCGTGCTTAGAACAAACCCAGTAAAATCAAGGCTTTCCGAGTTTCGGAAGGTCTTATTTTTTTGTCAAAGTGAAAATGTCAAAGTTTTTGTCAAAGTACTTGATTTTTCTATGATGCTTTTTATGCAAGGATTTTATCCGCATAGGCATTGATTGCCACACTTTGAATTGAATTCGATACATGCACATAGCGCTGTGTCAGTACCCTTTCAGAATTACCCATAAGAGAAGCTACTACAGATGTTGGCATATTATCATCCACGATAAGATTAGTTCCAAAGCTGTGTCTTGCAGCACTGTATAAGCAGATATCCGGCAACTTCGTTTCTGCCTGCTTGTTGTATGCCCTTAGACAGCGTTTAAAGGCTTTAGAATAGACATTAGGTGTAATGGGTAAACCATTGTCTTGTTTAAACAGAAAATCGTTCTGTGCGTATTCATCACCCAACAAATCAGCCTGTTTCTTCTGGCGTGCTATCCGGTTCTTCAAGATCGCCGTTATATTCTTTGATAATTGTATCGGTCTGTGTGATCTTGTGGTTTTCATATCGGACAATACGCCGTAGCGGTCATAACCTCTGTTCAACACCAGAAGCCCACGATCATTAAGATCACCAGAAGATATACCACATACTTCGGAAGGTCTCATTCCAGTTAGAAACGATAACAGAAACATTTCATAATAAGGGGAAGCCTTAACCACATCAAAGGATAAGAACTCTTGTATCTGATCGGTTGTCCAAGTTTCCTTTTTTTCTACCACTACCTTCTTTCGCTTAATGCCTTCCATCAAGTTACTCTTTACCAGTTTCAGTGTAACTGCGTGTTGGAAGATATTCGACAGAATATTGATATTCTTATTCACCGTCTCCGGCGAATACTGCTTACTTAACTCATTTACAAATGTCTGTAAATGCTTCGGCTCAATCTCATCAATATACTTATCTTCAAATACCGGCAGTAGATAATGGTCTAAATACCACAGATACCCCTGAAAGGTACTATTGGCGTAGGTATCGACTGAACTCTCTGTCCATGATTTTACAACTTCCTTAAAGATCATCTTTCCGGAAATCCTTATGCCTTCCTCTAAATCATGTAGCATCCTTGCCTCTTCACGCTTTGCTTCACGCTCTGTTTTATAGCTCTGCTTACTCCAGATCGCTTTGTTTTGTTTGGCATCAAATACGACAGCATAATATTTAGTTGTGGTCTTTCCTGTCTTCTTACTTGTATATTGTCTTGCTTGAATACTCATATATCATTCCTCCTGTGTTAGCGAAAAACAATATATTATGCTGTCATCATTCTAGCATAATCCTCCTTGTCCGACAAGGATAGCATTTGTTTTTCTACTCAAAAACTATGTTTCGAATCTCCTGTATGGTACGTTTTTCATGGGATGGTTCAGCCTGTGATTGCTTTATCCTCCGTACCTGCTTAGGATTTGGCTTGGGCTGAAATTGGCTAATAGGGATGCGTATAGCCGTACCGACTGTAACAGCCTGAATAGCACCAGATCGGATTTGTATGTATATATGGTTTTTCGAACAGCGGAGGAGGTCAGCCAATTCAGACGGAGTGGCAAATTCCTCTCTCTTAGAAAGCATACCAACACGTTCTTTTAATTCCTGATTATCCTGTTCTAATTTTAAAACACGTTCTTCAATGGTCATTTGTTACACCTCCTTACTTTGACATTTTCTTCGATTGCTTCATTCAAAGCATTATTTAACTCCATTTGAAATTCCGTTAATCTTGCTGTTCCTAACTGCCTGATTATGTACTCTGAAACAATATCTTGTATTTCTTCTTCTGAAAGTTCAATTTCCCAATGGATACTTTCAAAGCCGTGGTTATGATATTCTGGTGAGTGCATCTGAACATTATCGCACTCTATTCGCCTATGAAATGCTTCCTTCATGGCATCTGCTATTTTTATATTTACTTCTTTCTGAAACAATGCGGTTACGACAGCTTTGTATTCCTTTTTTGTATAGAGCATTACTCTTGAATAGATGCTTGTGTCAACAATCTCACAGATAGCTGTACTAAGGGCTAATTTCATGCTATTGATCTACCTCCTTCTCAGTAAATGGAATTGAAAGTTGTTCTTCTTTGGGTAATTCAGCAAGAGGTACAAAGGTACTATTCCGGCTATAATATTCTGCAACCGAATCGTATTCAATGATCTTACCCTTGGATTTGTATTCCTTAATCTTATGAATTCTTCTTAGAAATGCTTCCCATGATGGATCGTCTGCATTTGGATACTGGCTTTCCAACTTCAAATTGCTAATTATGTAAACCTTGTTATAACACGCCCATCTATTAGCATACCTCGCCCTTAGCATCATTGGATATATATCTAGTAGTTGTAACATTTCACCGATCGGCAAATTTGACCTAAATTCTTCAAATACCACGACTGGTTCACTATTATTATATCCATCCCAAGGATGCGTGTAATCTGTAATGCGGTATACCCGATCGTCACCTTCCTCATCCAACACTCCTCTGGATTTTCCTGAACCTGTCTCTCCGTAGACATAGATTACCTCTAAATCCAAACGCCTTGTTTTGCCGAACTTTTCTTGAAGTAATGTATTGCGAAGTTTATCCAGTTTGTCCAACTGTAATATATAGTCTTGATTAACAGCTAAAATTTCGGCATTGCTCATTCCATCTGCAATCATTTGATATAACTCCTGCATATCTTTTCTTTTTCCGGCACTTTCACTGGGTTTCGTTCCCCATTCTTGAAAAGTACCCTCTACTGTCGTTTCTGCTTTGGCAGTATCAGCCCATTTACCAGTTTTTTTTAGATACTGAATATTTTCATCAATTGTACCTCTGCAAGCATCTATATGTATTTCTGGGAAATTACGCTTGATAGAAGAGCACCTAACTGTAGAAGAAAAGCAACAGAAGATATGATAGTGTGGATTGCCTTTCTCGCCTATTTCTTTTACGATTGCAAAATAATCTAAAGACTTGAATTTAGTAATTAGGATTTCCATACACTTATTAATGGTATAGCCCTTTTCTTCTGGATAATTAAGTGTAAGGAGCATTCTTCTGAACTGTCTATCATTTAAAATCTTCTTTTTACTAATTTTAATACCCCCTTGTGATTTTTGCGTCTGTAAGGTGACGCAATTTTTATGAGCTTCAAAGCATTGATTTACTGGACTTCTGGGTTATTATATTATTTTGCTTTTCCCTACCGTGGTAATACTAGCCACGGTAGGGGCTGTTCATTCGCCTACGGCTCATCAAAGTTCTAAGGACGGCTTCCGGCTTCGCCACGCCGCCCTTAGACTTTGCAGCTA
>CAZODB010000226.1:0-3435 GCA_964578425.1 uncultured Herbinix sp. | reverse complement strand
TGACATCACAAGCATTTGCATCAGGGCAGGGTGACTATACGATAGAATTTGAACCGGCTGCTACAACACTGGAGCTAGAGGGTGCCGGCAAGGTAGTAGCTTCTCTTGGTGTGGAAAGTGGTAAGGTTCCTTATACGGCTTTTTCTGCCCGGAAGAGCTATATTGACAAGAACCCAGATGTAATTCAGAAATTCACAAATGCGATTCAGAGAGGTATGGACTATGTAGGAAGCCATACACCTGAGGAAATAGCAAAAGCCATAGCTCCCCAATTCAAAGAAACCGACGAGAAGACACTTATTATGCTTGTTACTAGATATTATGAACAGGATACCTGGAAGGATAACCTTATATTTGAGGAGGCAAGTCTTACCCTCCTGCAGGATATACTTGACGATGCAGGAGAACTGGAAAAACGCGCTCCTTATGAGGATATAATTACAACCGAGTATGCCAAAAAGGCTGTGAAAAAGTAGTCTATTAACATATCTAATAAAAGATTAAAAACAAATAAAAGATGCTCCCATCTAAGTAAATAAGCAAACAGCTTACCTAGATGGGAGCATATTAATAAATATAATTATGAACCAGTCTCTTAATAGATATTATAGTCTTATTCTGAATCCATGTAATTTATAGAGTTAGAACAATTTACTCCTCTGTCATCTCAACAGGCTCAATGACATCGTCATCTTCCTCAAATTCATCAAAGTCATCATCAAAATCCTCAAGATAATCAGGACACATATACCTATAAACGGCATATGCGATGGCAGCTACAGCTGCTATAGCACCAACAATTGCCAGGATACATACTAAGGTATGTTTCTTCTTTTCGGTAGGGTTCTTCTTATGCATAAGCTCTCCAATCTTAATTGCATTCAAAAAGTCATCGAATTTATTGCCCATGTCAAACACTTCCTTTCTTTTATTTATCATATCATTATTATGAAACATCTGTTAATAGTATAACATATTAATGGATGAATTGCTAATATTATAATTTCATAATAGGAGACTTTTTATTCAGTATTATACTAATCTACCCGAGTTAATTTCGCAAATGAGGCAATTAATTTCTTTGTACCGTATCCAGGAAAATCTACGGTAACCTCATAATCCTTACCTCCCATGATAATATCTGTAACACTACCTATGCCGAATTTGATATGCTTTACATTGTCACCTACTTCATAATTCAATGTACCCATATTGCTTCCTGCAAAATGCTTCGGTTCGGTAACTGCATATGGTTTATAATCCTTCTGAGACTGATGGTATTCGGAAATTGGCGGTGTATTCTTTGCTATAAATGATTTTTCGTATTCCTTTTCTGGCATATTAATTTTCAAAAGATATCTTGGTATCTCGTGAATAAAGCGTGAGGGCTTATTATATAATGTCTCGCCTCGAAGCATTCTATGCTTTGCGGCGGACAGGGACAGGCGTTTCTTTGCCCTGGTTATTCCCACATAGCAGAGCCTTCGTTCCTCATCGATTTCCTCCTGCGGATTATCTGCATAGATGGACATATAGCTGGGAAATACACCCTCCTCCATACCGCAGATATAAACATAAGGAAATTCCAATCCCTTTGCACTATGTAGCGTCATAAGCACTATATTATCAGTACTTTCATCAAGATTATCTATATCAGAAACTAAAGCTACCTCTTCTAAAAAGCCACTTAGACTAGGAGAGTCTTCAGTCCCTTCTACATATGTGACCAGCTTGTTAACTAGCTCATCGATATTGGCTATACGATCATTGGCCTCATCACTTCCTTCAACCTCTAAACCTCTTAAGTAACCTGTAGCATCTAATATATCATCAATAAGCCCTGTAAGATCATAATTGTCTTGATATAGCTGTGTACGTAGCCCTTCAATCATACTGACAAAGGGTGTAATCTTTGAGGCTGTGCGCTCCAAGCCAGAGATCTGATTTGCACGGGTTAGTGCTTCATAAAAGCTCATATCATTCAGAAGAGCATGGTTATTTACCTTATCAATGGTAGTAAGGCCTATTCCTCGTCGTGGAACATTGATTATTCTCTTTACAGCTATATTGTCAAGACCATTATCTATAGTCTTAAGGTAGGCAAGAATATCTTTAATCTCCTTACGGGCATAGAAATTTACACTACCTATGATTCTATATGGGATGTTTCTAAGTATCAGCTTTTCTTCAAATATACGGGACTGTGCATTTGTTCTATATAGGATTGCAAAGTCATTATAGCTTGTCTCATTATTTTCTACAGCCCTTTTTATCTCACTTGATATGCTGTCAGCTTCATCAAAATCAGACTCAAATAGGGTATAGCTCACAGGCTCCCCCTTATCATTATCAGTCCAAAGTGCTTTATCCTTACGGTCTATATTATTAGCAATAACCGTATTGGCTGCATTTAGAATGCTCTGTGTTGAACGATAGTTTTGTTCTAGCTTAATGACACTTGTATTGGCAAATGTCTTCTCGAAATTCAGAATATTATAAATGTTAGCACCACGGAACTTGTATATGCTTTGGTCATCATCACCGACTACACAGAGATTAAAATCTTTATCTCCATTTTCATTTACACCTGAAGCCAGGAGATGAATCAAACGAAACTGTGCTGTGTTCGTATCCTGATATTCGTCCACCATAATATAACGGAATCTATTCTGAAAGAATGAGAGAGCTTCTTTATCCTTCATAAAAAGCTCAACAGTCTTAACAATCAAATCATCAAAATCCAATGCATTACTTGCTTTAAGGCGCTTCTGGTATTCTTTGTAGGCTTGGGCTTGCTTTTTAAGCATATAATCCCCACCTACACTTTTTTCGAATTCCTCAGGGGATTTCAGCTCGTCCTTAGCTTTGGAGATAGCACCTAGAATGCTTTTCTCGGATATTCTCTTAGTATCAATTTCAAGGTATTTGCATATCTCTCGTATTAGAGTCTTTGAATCGTCTGAATCATATATGGAGAAGCTACGCTCGTAGCCGATTTTGTCTATAAAGCGCCTTAAGATTCGGACACAGGTAGAATGGAATGTGCTAACCCAGATGCTTTCCGAACCGTAGCCTACTATCTGATCCACTCTTTCCTTCATCTCCCTTGCAGCCTTATTAGTAAAAGTAACAGCAAGGATATTCCAAGGGTTGACATTCCTGTGTTCAATCAGGTATGCAATTCGATGAGTCAGAACTCGGGTCTTTCCTGAGCCTGCTCCGGCTAAAATCAGAAGGGGGCCTTTATCATGTAAAACCGCTCTTTTTTGATCGGGATTTAATGTATTATATATACTCATGTATCTACCTGCCTGTCTCTATGTATTATGCAAAAAGCATAGAATAAGTATAGCACGGTAAAGAGTCGGATTCAAGGTCACATGATTTTAAAATATGTTTAAAAATGTTTATTAATCATCTTTAAATCTGCTTAAA
>CAZODB010000225.1:0-3439 GCA_964578425.1 uncultured Herbinix sp. | reverse complement strand
TGCAAGGTTTACCTAGCGTAGACACTCTAATATGCCACGATTATTCCGCCCTCATTGGCATACATAGTGCTTACTCCAGCTGTATCAACTATAAAGCAGTCTTTAAATTTAACTCTTTTTAGAATCTCTTCTTTTATGAACTGAGCCCTCTCTAGACAATTGCAATGCGAGATTCCTAAGATTCTCTCCTTAGGCTTTATAACATCCTTTTCAATTAATTTGGCCATTGATACCAATGCCTTAGTAATTCCTCTCGCTTGCTCCAACTTAGTTATAGTTCCTTCAGGGGTAGCACCCATAACAGGCTTGATATTCAAAACACTCGCTACTATTGCTTGAAGGTGGCTTAACCTTCCATTCTTTCTTAGATTATCCAGACTCTCGAGTACAAACTTCGTATTCATCCCTGAACGAAAATCATTAATCTTTTTAACGATTTCATCAAATTTATAACCTTCACTAATAAACTCTTTTATCTTCATAGTGATCAATGTCTGCCCTACTGAAGCACTACGCGAGTCAAAAACCGCAATATTCTTTTTTGGATTATCCTCAAGATGTAGTCTCTTTGCTAACTCAGCACTGTTATAAGAGCCACTTAATTCCGAAGATAATGTAACCACAAAGTTATCACCTTCTTTGCTAAATTCTTTCATATAATCCTCAGGTGATGGACATGCTGATTTAGGGCTATTGGGGCTTGCCTTCATAGTCTTTAAAAACGTACTTTGATTAAACTCATCATTATCCACAAATACCTTATCATCAACCATTAAGGTTAGTGGGATAACACTAATCCGTGAGTCTTCTTTAATCTTTGCGGGAAGATCTGTGCAACTGTCAACTAAAATCTTATATTCCATAATAAACCTCCACTATTTGAATATATTGTAATAGATATATAATTTTATTGTGTGTTTTTTCCTTTTCTATGTTTCGTTACATTAGCATTTCACTATGTGGTTTTGATTACTATATCATAATACACTTATACTGTTTATTCAAGTACCTCTACAATAATTTATCATTGTTTATATTTTTTTAATAATTATACTTTTCATTTATTAGGACTTGTATACATTCAAGAAAGAATGTGCCTTGGCACATTCTCCGCGCCGAACGTGTTCACGAAGTTATAAGTTCATTTCGCGTGAGTGTGCATCCCTAGCGGAGCGTTTTTTATGTAATAGGACGAACTTTCCTATTATATAAAAAAAGAGTTTTACAAGTGAAACTCTCTAAGCTTGCTAGCAAGCTTTGCCTAACGTGGCCAGCTGTGCTGACAATATAAAAAGCCGAAGAGTGATTCTTTATAACCACTCTCCGGCTGTTGATGTAATGCTTATCAATCATAATATAACTTATATTGTTATTCTTACTTAGCTAAAAGTATCATTATATCATTGCTTCTTTGTATAAATTTAGTCATCGCCTCAGGCTCTAATGGCTTGTGACTTAATAATGCTAAGTCATATAATTGCTCACATATCATAGGAGTAGATTCGGAATTCTCATTCGTGATGACATACTGTACCAGCTTATGATTTGCATTTAATACAAGTGTTTCACCACCGCCGAACGCTTCTGCATCCATGCCTGGCATACTATACATACGCATCATATCCTGCATTCTACGGCTTTCCTCCGATAAGGTCATTACAGAGGATACTTTATCGTTCTTAAGTTTCTCTACCTTGACCTCAAGCTTATCATTTCCTAATACCTTACGGAAAAGCTTAGTCATAGCATCTGTATTGTTTTTTAGAACCTTTTTATCCTTCTTCTTAGTCTCATCCTTAAAACCTTCTGTTAAATCCGCATCTATACGTTGGAATCTAACCTTCTGATTCTTATGCTCTACATGAGTTATAAATGGCTGATCTATATTATGGTTCAGGATAAATGCATCCATACCCGCTTCCTTGAACATGTTGATATACTGACTCTGCTGCTTCTCATTAGTTACATAGTAGACAACAATTTTATCCTCTTCCTTAACCTCTTCATCGTCTTCGGCGCTAGTATCGACTACTTCCTGTTCTATAGCTGGCTCCGACTTAGAATCCTCTTCTGTCGCAGACCCCTCATCAGTATCTTCCTTCACATTATTCTCGTCTTTCGCTTCCTCATTCTTCTCATCGGTTGTCTTAGACTTATTAGCCTCCACATATTCATCAAGAGAAATATACTTGCCTTCAAGGTTCTTGTATATGATATAGTCCTTCATCTTGTCACTGAATTTATCATCCTTTAGACAACCAAATTTGATAAATGGGCTGATATCATCCCAGAATTTTTCGTAGCTTTCTCTTTCAACCTTATACATCCCAGAAAGCTTATCCGCCACCTTCTTAGATATATAATCAGATATCTTCTTCACAAAGCCATCATTTTGCAGTGCACTTCTGGATACGTTCAGTGGTAAATCCGGACAATCTATAACACCCTTTAGTAGCATTAGAAACTCAGGTATAACCTCCTTTATATTATCAGCAATAAACACCTGATTGCTATATAGCTTTATTAGTCCCTCGATTGAATCATATTCTGTATTAATCTTTGGAAAATACAAGATACCCTTAAGATTAAATGGGTAATCCATATTCAGGTGGATCCAGAATAAAGGCTCCTTATAATCATGAAATACCTCACGATAAAAGCTCTTATATTCATCCTCACTACAATCATTAGGATGCTTTGTCCATAGAGGCGTAGGCTCATTTATTGGCTTAGGCTTCTTGTCCTCTAACTCATCCTCTGCTTTCTCTTCTTTAGTAGAATCCGCTTCCTCTACAGCCTTACCATCCTCATCAACGGTCGTAGAGATCACCTCATCCTCTTCTTCCACTATAGGATCATTTGCATTTATAAAATATATCTCCACTGGCATAAAGGAACAATATTTATTAAGAACTTCCTTCACACGATACTCATTGGAGAATTCATAGCTTTCATCATTGAGATAGAGGGTGATTTCTGTTCCTCTTTCGATTCTGTTACCCTCTCCCATCTCATATTCGGTTCCGCCATCAGACTCCCAATATACTGGAGCAGCATCCTTTTGCCAGGATAAGGTATTGATTGTGACCTTATAGGCAACCATAAATGCTGAATAGAAACCAAGTCCAAAATGCCCAATAATCTGGTCGTCATTGGTCTTGTCTTTATAGGTCTCTAAAAATTTCTGTGCACCTGAAAATGCTATCTGATTAATATACTCCTTGACCTCATCTGTGGTCATTCCTATACCGTTATCTGTAAATGTAATTGTCTTCTCTTCAGGATTTACTGTAACTGTAATCTTATAATGATTATCCTCAGGTATATCAGCCTCACCCATAATATCCAGTTTCTTAAGTTTGGTTATTGCATCAGCTCCATTAGATATCAGCTCACGGACAAATATATCATGATCCGAATATAACCATTTCTTAATAAT
>CAZODB010000224.1:0-3461 GCA_964578425.1 uncultured Herbinix sp. | reverse complement strand
TTGCCATCCTACTAGTTACATCGACACTAGAATATAACTATGTTATAATTTCATTATAAGAAAGGCTACTTATATACATGTTTTCTAGAAATATCAAGACACTATAGTTGCATATTACTATAGTGTTGAAAATATTAATACAGGAGGATTTACAGTGAAGAAATTAAGAAATTCAGAAGCGGCAAAGCTTAATTCAGTAAAAATTAAAGATTCATTTTGGACAGAATACGTTGATTTAACTCGTAATGTAGTTATTCCATATCAATGGGATGCCTTAAATGATAATATACTGGGTACAGAGCCGAGTCATGCTATCAAGAACTTTAAGATAGCAGCCAAAGAGGAGACGGGCGAGTTTCATGGAATGGTTTTTCAAGACAGTGATCTAGCCAAGTGGTTAGAGGCTGTTGGCTATAGCCTTTCCGTATATCCAAATGATGAGCTTGAGTTATTGGCAGATAAGGCTATTGATCTTATAGAAAAAGCCCAAGAGGATGATGGATATCTAAATACCTATTTTGCAATAAAAGAACCAGGTAAAAGATGGACAAACCTTGTAGATTGCCATGAGCTTTATTGTGCAGGGCATATGATGGAAGCGGCGGTAGCATATTATGAAGCGACCGGTAAGAGGAAGCTCCTTGATGTAATGTGCAGGTTTGCTGATCATATTGATACTGTGTTTGGGACAGAAGAGGGCAAGATTAGAGGGTATGATGGTCATCAGGAGATAGAGCTTGCCCTTGTAAGGATCTATAGAACTACGGGTAATGAGAAGTATTTGAAGCTGGCAAAGTACTTTATTGATGAACGGGGACAAAAGCCAAGCTTTTTTGAGGCAGAATGGGAGAAGAGGGGGAGGACTTCACACTGGAATAATGGACCTGCTGAGAAGCCAAATGAAAAATATCATCAAAGTCATCTACCTGTTAGGGAGCAAACTGTAGCAGTAGGCCATGCTGTAAGAGCAGTTTATATGTATGCCGCTATGGCCGATATTGCTTTGGAAACAGGTGATGTTGAGCTTCTTAAAGCATGTAATGTTTTATGGGATGATATAAGCAAGCGACAAATATACATTACAGGAGGAATTGGGGCCACAGTACATGGGGAAGCATTTACCTTTGATTATGACCTTCCGAACGACACAGTATATGCGGAAACTTGTGCCTCTATTGGGTTGATATTTTTTGCACATAGAATGCTTCAGATAGAAGCAAAAAGTGTATATGCAGATGTTATGGAGAAAGCTTTGTATAATACGGTGATAAGCGGTATGTCTAAGGATGGAAAACATTTCTTTTATGTTAACCCTCTTGAGGTATGGCCGGAGGCCAGCAATGAAAATCCAACAAGACATCATGTTAAGCCTGTTAGACAAAAGTGGTTTGGCTGTGCATGCTGTCCTCCTAATGTAGCAAGACTCCTAACATCACTTGGACAGTATATATACACTAGTAATGAGAATACCATATATACTCACCTTTACATTGGTGGCGAGGCTGAATTGGAGGTGGGAGATTCTAAGGTTAAGATAATACAAGAGACTGACTATCCATGGAGCGGACAGGTCAAGCTTACTATTGCAAGTGATCTAGATAAGAGCGTGAATATATGCCTTCGCATTCCTGACTGGTGCAAAGATGCAAGTGTAAAAATTAACGGTAGTGATAGAGATGTGGATGGAAACATCCGAGACGGCTATGCTGTATTTGAAGGGGTATGGAAATCCGGAGATACGATAGAACTGGACCTGGTTATGGAAGCGGAGCTTATACAGGCAAATCCGAAGGTCAAAGCTGATGCAGGCAAGGTGGCAATACAAAGAGGACCTCTTATATACTGTCTTGAGGGAGTTGATAATTCAACCAATCTATCCTCACTGGCAATTAATACGAATGATGCCTTGGAGGAAGTATACGATAAGGATTTGCTAGGTGGAGCTGTCATAATAAAGGGAAAGGCTTTCCGGGATAAAGAGGACAATTGGGATAACAGTCTATATAAGCCCCTAGAGAAGAACGATGAAATAGTAGATATTAAGGCAATACCGTATTATTTATGGGCTAATAGAGGATTAAATGAGATGATGGTATGGATGAGATATAGATAAAAGTTCAGTTGTAGAATGTAGAAATAGAATTACTAAAAATAATAAGTAACTCTATTCTATATGATAGGAAAGTGCGTCCTATTGTCCTATTATATAAAAAATAAGAAATGTATATTTATGAACTATAGAGAGGCCAAATCCTCCGCTATATATTAAATATACAAAGTATCTTGAGGAGGATTGTATGAAATTAATTAATAAAGGGAAGTTTAACGGGGATCCACAATCACTTCCCTGCAAGGAACACGAGCAGGGTGCAGTGAAATTCAAGGAATTTGATAATCCTAAGAAATTGGCTATATTCGCAAATCTTTTTGCTCTTATAATTGTGGCTGTTTTTCTAGGCTTGTATATTTTAAGAGCTAAGATGATATCATATATAGACCTTATGCCAGGAGCATTTATGGCTCTTCTGGTATTATTTCCTCATGAATTATTGCATGGGCTATGCTTTAAAGAGGAGGTATATCTATATACATACTGGAGCAAGGGGATGTTGTTTGTTACTGGGCCCGAAGCAATGAGCAAAAGACGATTTATATTTATGTCATTGTTACCTAATCTGATATTTGGTTTCATTCCTTATGCAATTGCTATGATATTTCCTTCACTTGGTTTTTTAGGTGTATTTGGTGCCATATCAATTAGTGGTGGTGCTGGAGACTACTATAATATATTTAATGCCATAACTCAGATGCCAAAGGGAGCTAAGACTTATATACATCAGTTCAACTCATATTGGTATATGCCTTGATAAATCAGAATAGCGAAGTTCCATGCTGAGCATGTAACTTCGCTGTTTTGATGTTAGGATGAGATTATTTTATTAACACAAGAAGGACACTCGTGACTTTAGTCGTGAGAGGTTCAATCAATAGTAATAAACTCATAATTACTTAGTTGATTTAAGAATGAAAAGACACTATCTCTGCAGGTGTCCTCCTCCACATCATATACACCCATCAGCTTATGTAAAATATCTGAAACAACAATAGGGCTTTGGATATAATCCCATATTTCATTTGCCGCTCCCTTTAGCAGGAAATACTTTCCTGAAGAAAAATCAATCATTACCTTTTCGCCGTCTAAATCTGTAACCTCTAGCTTTTTTACTAAATTTACTCTGCTTGTCTCAGTCATACAAACCTTCCTCCTCAAATAATATAATAGTTTATGGCATAGTAAAAAGTGACTAATAAGATATGTATATTGGTAAACTCAGATAAAAAGTACTACCCTTGCCAAAGGTGCTTTCACACCAAATTCGTCCCTCGTGCTTTTCCATAATTGATGCTGCGATGGATAAACCGAGTCCGCAGCCCTTAGCGCTCTCAGGGGTACGTGAGTC
>CAZODB010000223.1:0-3465 GCA_964578425.1 uncultured Herbinix sp. | reverse complement strand
CGAACTTTGTTCGCATTGGGATGCGCACTCACGCGCTTTGTATATTGCCAGCAAAACTGGTCACGTTCGGCACGGAGAAGGTGCCAAGTCACATTCTTTGTTCTTTTGCTAGCAGGTATCAACCGAAAGGTAGCTGATACCGAATTATGGAATAATATAATATATGATTTATTGGGAGGCTCATATATGGGAATTATAAAATATATTAAAGAGGAAATGAGAATTATAAGGGAAAGAGATCCTGCAATAAGGACTTCATTTGAGGTGTTTTTATATCCAAGCTTTAAGGCAATAATACGCTTTCGTCTAGCTCACAGGCTCTATAGGAGAAAACACTATTTTCTTGCTAGATGGATATCTCAAAGGACGGCACGTAAGACCGGAATAGAGATACATCCTGGAGCCACCATAGGAAAGGGGTTATTTATAGATCATGGAATAGGTGTAGTGATAGGGGAAACCACTATAATAGGTGACAATGTAACTCTTTATCAGGGTGTTACCCTTGGAGGCACAGGTAAGGAAAAAGGAAAAAGGCATCCAACCATAGGAAATAATGTAATGATAAGTGCTGGAGCAAAGGTACTAGGCTCTTTTAAAATCGGTGAGAATTCAAAGATAGGTGCGGGTTCTGTGGTTTTGTCTGAAGTTCCGCCTAATGCTACTGTAGTAGGTGTCCCTGGTAGAATTGTAAAGCGTGATAATGTGAGGATGCCTAGAGAGGATATGGATCAGATTCATCTTCCCGATCCCTATCTTAATGATGTAACCACTCTCAAGAAAGAAAATGAATACCTTAAGAAGGAACTTAAAAGGGTATGCAATAGATTTGACGAGATACAGAGCACATGTGACAAATTAGATGAGCTGGATATACTGCTTGCCAAGCTAAAGGATCAGAGCAAAACAAATGAAAACCAATAAATATGGCTAGGAAATATATACAATTGTAAGCAAATGATAATATCAAAATTGAAAAGAAAGGAGAGTATTGATGTATTTGTTACTAAATACATCATACAAGGATAATATGAGAATATATAATACATTAACACAGCAAAAGGAAGAATTTGTTCCTATAGAAGCAAATAAGGTTAGAATGTATGTCTGTGGACCAACCGTATATAATTATATTCATATCGGAAACGCCAGACCGGCTATTTTCTTTGATACGGTAAGACGCTACTTTGAATACAGGGGCTATGAGGTTAATTACGTGTCGAATTATACTGATGTGGATGATAAAATCATACAACGTGCAGCACAGGAGGGAACATCATCGAAAGAGATTTCAGAGCGATACATCAGGGAGTTTGAGAAGGATATGGAGATCCTTAGTGTTCTACCGGCATCTCATTATCCTAAAGCTACCGAGGAAATCGATGGTATGATTAAGATGATTATAACCTTAATCGAGAAAGGCCATGCTTACGAGAAAAACGGAACGGTTTATTTTCGAACAAGGAGCTTTGAGGAATACGGAAAGCTTTCGAAAAAGAATGTAGATGATTTAGAAGCTGGTTCAAGAATTGCCGTTAGTGAAGAGAAGGATGATCCTATCGACTTTGTTCTTTGGAAGCCCAAAAAGGAAGGGGAGCCATATTGGACATCACCTTGGGGAGACGGACGTCCAGGCTGGCACATCGAATGCTCAGTTATGAGCAGCAAGTATCTAGGTGAGCAGATTGATATTCATGGCGGTGGAGAGGATTTGATATTTCCCCATCATGAAAATGAGATAGCCCAGAGTGAGGCGGCTTCCGATAAACAATTTGCCAGATACTGGATGCACAATGCTTTTATTAATATAGATAATAAGAAAATGTCAAAGTCAAAGGGAAATTTTTTCACAGTAAGGGATATCTGCAGTGAATATTCAGGGCAGGTTATACGTTTCTTCATGCTAAATGCCCATTATCGTAGTCCCTTGAATTTTAATAGAGATCTGCTAGAGGCTGCAAAAAACTCACTAACAAGAATCATAACCTCTGTAGAGCAGCTGGATTTCCTTCTTAAAAGCGATGCCATAAAGACAGAAGAATTATCCCAAGGGGAAAAAGCTATCCTAGAAGACGTGAATAGGTTGCAGGATAAATTCAGAGTAGCAATGGAAGACGATTTTAATACAGCAGATGCCATAGCGGCAATATTTGAGCTTGTAAGACTTGCTAACATAAGCTGCACCGCAGATAGCAGTATGAAATTAATTACAATAATAAAGGATGAGATAGTATCCTTGAGTGACATCCTTGGTATTTGTGTGATGAGGGAGGAAGAGATACTTCCCGAAGAAATCGATAAGCTTATTGAAGAAAGACAGGCTGCAAGAAAGAATAAGGATTTTGCCAAATCAGACCAGATTAGAGACTCTCTGCTAGAGAAAGGTATTATTCTTGAGGATACAAGAGAAGGTGTGAAATGGAGAAGAAATTAGATGATCAGAACTTAATACCCATGTCAGCATATATAAAGAAGGCCTGGAACCTACCTGATACGGATATCAAATCCTACTCCGGTCTTACCTTGGCTTATATTGGTGATGCTATATATGAATTGGTGATCCGGACCTATATTGTGGAGCGTGGCAATGCTCCGGTTAATAAGCTCCATAAGCAGGTGGTTAAGCTGGTTCAAGCCTCCACACAAGCAAAGCTTTATCATGTCATACAGGATATACTCACTGAGGAAGAGATGGCTATATATAAGAGAGGAAGGAACGCCAAATCCTTTACCTCTGCAAAAAATGCCGACATCATAGAATACCGCACTGCCACAGGACTTGAGGCCCTCATCGGATATCTTTACCTAACCGGCCAAACGGCCCGCCTTCTAGAACTAATCCACCCAGTATTTGATGAATAAACCTACCATCACTTAATGATTGTGTTTATAGCGCACATTATTTGGCATTTAGACTGTATAAATAAACTTACTAATTATAATCGTTAGCTGCAACGGAAACCCAAAAAAAAGTGGGTTCTATCTGATTTTTGTTGGGTTTCCTTCACAGCATAAATATTAATTGGTAAGTTTTTCTTAAGCTTTTTGCCTTTTTTTTGCCTTATAGTATTGCTAAATTATACCCAGGATGTGAAACGCTGGTAATATTGACTTGAAATAGAAGAGTAAATAATATTAATTTATTCATCTAATAAGGAGGAAGAATGACGAAAGGGAGAAAAAGGATTCAGTTTCTTTCAGTATTAATATTTGCGATAGTTGTATTTTGTCTTTTTGTAGATCTGGACACAAATCAGCTTCCAAGTGTATTAGCTGCAGGAGATGAAAAAGAAACAGTTGATCTAAGAATTATTGGAACTACAGACCTGCATGGACAGCTTAACAGTAATGACTATGAGCAGGGGGTCTCTTATAATAATGGTGGTCTAGCTAGGGTGTTTGACCTTATAAAAAAGACTAAGGCAGAACTACCTAAGAATAACACCATTACCCTCGATACAGGAG
>CAZODB010000222.1:0-3467 GCA_964578425.1 uncultured Herbinix sp. | reverse complement strand
ATTATAACACTGTTAGAAAGAGGGTATGTGAAATGAGTATAGAGGTTAAAAACATTAGTAAGAATTTTGGAAACACCCGTGCACTTGATGAAGTAAGCATTAATTTTGAGGACAATAGAATCTATGGGTTACTTGGAAGAAATGGTGCGGGAAAATCCACCTTACTAAATATTATTACAAATCGTATTTTCGCTGACAGGGGAGAGATTCTTGTTGACGGAATGCCTTCAAGGGAAAATGATGAGCCATTAGGGAAGATCTATATGATGAGTGAAAAGAATTTTTATCCTGAGAATATGAAGATTAAGGAAATTTTCCATTGGACTAAAGAGTTTTATCCAAGCTTAGATATAGAGTATGCCAAAAAGCTTGCGGATATATTTGAACTAAATCTCAACAAAAATGTTAAATCCTTATCCACTGGGTATAATTCAATTTTCAAAGTTATCATTGCCCTATCTGTAAACACTCCTTATGTGCTACTTGATGAACCAGTATTGGGCCTTGATGCAAACCACAGGGATATATTCTACAGATTACTTATAGAAAAATACAGTAATTATCCTGCCACATATGTAATATCTACTCACCTGATTGAAGAGGTATCCAATGTTATTGAGGATGTCATCATAATTAAGAAGGGTAAGATAATCAGAAATGAGTCTAGGGAAGACCTTATGTCTGTGGGCTATACTGTATCCGGTATGGCAAGTCTTGTAGATGATTTTATAGTAGGAAAAGAAGTGATTGGTACAGATTCCATAGGTGGACTAAAATCAGCCTACATCATGGGTAAGGTAATTAATAATAATGTACCTGTAGGGTTGGAGATTACTAAGATGGATCTGCAGAAGCTGTTCGTACAGCTTACTAATGCCTAGGGAGGGAAATACTTCCCTTGTATGTAGCGAAATAATTTATTTTATAGAGGAGATTTGATAATGATGAATATTAAGGGTGCAACAAAATATCAAATAAATGAATATATTAAGAATATTAAAGTTTTCTATCTTGTGGTTATATTAGTAATAGTTTTCTTTGGAATTCTTTCTTCGGTCAACGCATCAACCAACTTTACTAGCGTAGGCGGCATAGAAAGCGCTACAATAATATTTCTATTTATATTGGGGCTTAACTCATTTAAAGAAACATTTCTTATGATGCTTCAGAATGGAATTACAAGAAAGACCATGTTTATCGGTAGATTAATTACAATATTAGCCGCCAGTGTATTTATGGCAGTAACGGATAGATTTGTAGTCAATGTAGCTGGATTATTTAATGATCTGAATGAGAGATTTTATATGAGTGCTATATATGATGAGTTTTTTGCAGGAAGAGTAGAATCCTTGCATCTTCTTGTAATGAATCTAGAAGCTATACTCATAACTATAGGGATATATGCGGCGGCCATGGTAGTAGGTTATCTTATAACATGTGCATATTATAGAATGAACAAGACGCTGAAGATAGCTGTATCAATAGGCGCACCAGTAACAGTTATGATATTGTTACCGGTTCTCGATGCAGCTGTATTTGATGGAAAGGTCTCAGTAGCCCTAGGTAGATTTTTTGGATTTATATTAGGAGTCAAAACTGGCAATCCTTATAACCTGCTTATAACATGTGTTTTGGTTATTATTGTGGGGATGGGAATAACCTGGCTATTAATCAGGAAGTCCGTAGAGAAGAGCTAGGGCTATAAGTATATAAATGTATTATAATATGGAGGTCATACTTAATATATCGAAATGACCTCCATATATACAGTATAAATATTCTCTGTATAAGTATTAACGTATAAGTATTAATTCACGATATAAGCTTGTATTTTATCCTTCTTTTGATATATTAAAAAAAGGTGAGTAAAACATTTATATATAATAGTTGAAAATGGTTACTGATAGATATAGTCTTTATAATAGGGAGAGACAAGTAAATGGGTGATATAATTATCGAAGAGACAAATCATAGAGCATTTGCCATGACATTGGCAAATTTCTTTATGCTTGTAGCCTCTATAGCAATATGTATTTACGGTTTTATAAAGGGGAACAAGCTATATATGATTGCTGGACTATTGGCAGCAGTCGTATTTGTTGTGGGCTTTGTATTATCAATCGCTCGGACATTAAAAGAGAAGAAATTACTGATTATATCTATAGATGGTATAAATGATTGCTCCTCCATAGGGGGAGGGTTTGGATTTATATCCTATAGAGATATAATGAACTTTGAGATTATACGGCACTATAATACTGAAACCATAGGAATTATACTTGAAGATAGAAAAAAATTTATGTCTAAATTGGCTCATCCAAAATGGAAGCTGGCAAAAACCAACTTATATCTTAAACAGCCTGCTATCCAGATTCATACAGAGCTAGCAAAGGATATGGAGCCAGAAGACATATTGACACTGCTTCAAAAAAGGTTAAGAGACTATAAAAGACTGTATCAATAGAAACATCTAGCAATTTGCCTACAAAAGTGCAATATATTCAGTAAAAAAACAGGTTGTTTTATTTGTTAACCTATGTTAACATATTAAATTGTGATATGTTATATTAAATTCCTTGCTCTTTAAATGCCAAAAATTGCTTTAGCAGTTGATAGCATTATAAAAGGGCCAGAGACCAAAAGGAGGTGCAAGGCAACTATGAATCAATATGAATTAGCCTTAGTTGTTAATGCAAAAATCGAGGATGAAGAAAGAGCCGCAACCCTAGAGGCTGTAAAAGAGCTTATTACCAGATTCGGTGGCACAGTATCCAATGTGGATGACTGGGGCAAAAAAAGATTAGCCTATGAAATTGATAAAATGAATGAAGGCTTCTACTATTTCATCCAATTCGAAGCTGATCCTAACGTTCCTGGCGAAATCGAACAAAGAATTCGCATCATGGAAAAAGTGATCAGATATTTATGCATCAGAAAGGATGCCTAATAGTACTACCCTAAGGCGGATTAAAAAGGGAGGTATTAAGAATGAATAAAGCAATATTAATGGGACGTTTGACCCGAGATCCCAACATGAGATATTCACAGGGAGAGAATTCGACTGCAGTTGCAAGATTTACATTAGCTGTAGACAGAAGGTTTAAAAGAGCTGGTGATAACCAGGATGCAGATTTTATCGGCTGTGTATGTTTTGGAAAGACAGCAGAATTTGTAGAAAAGTATTTTAGACAAGGCATGAAGATGGCCGCTGTTGGGCGAATTCAAACTGGTAGCTATACAAATAACGAAGGACAAAAGATTTACACCACCGATGTTATTCTGGAAGAGGTTGAATTTGCTGAAAGTAAATCAAGCAATCCTAATTCAGGTGGTAATGATTATCAGAAGGATTTTTCGCCTGAACCTAGCTCAGCTATGGGTGATGGATTTATGAATATTCCGGATGGTATAGACGAAGAGCTACCATTTAATTAATCGTACTACAACACAATATCGGATAAGGAGGT
>CAZODB010000221.1:0-3513 GCA_964578425.1 uncultured Herbinix sp. | reverse complement strand
ATCTGGAGCAGATGCTAAAAGTGAGATAATTGATGGAAGAGTTAAGGTCAACGGACAGATTGAAAGCCAAAGAGGAAAGAAGCTTCATGAGGGAGATATAGTAGAATACGAAGGAAAGCAGATAGAAATTAAGAAATAGATAATAGTATATGCTTGCTTTTATATGATTGGGAAGAGACGATGGTGTAAGAATGCTTGTAAGGTCATTGGAACTGAAGGAATATAGAAATTATGAACAGGTTAATTTACAGTTTGATGATGGTATCAATATTTTGTATGGAGAAAATGCACAGGGCAAGACGAATATTTTAGAAGCTATTTATCTAGGAGGAACAACAAAATCACATAGAGGTAGCAAAGATAGAGACATAATTAGATTTAATAAAGATGAAGCCCATGTTAGACTTAATATTGAAAAAAATAAGGTTTCCCATAGGATTGATATGCATTTGAAAAGAAATAAAGCAAAAGGGGTAGCAATTGACTCTATTCCTATAAAAAGACAAGGTGAATTATTTGGTATGCTTAACCTTGTGTTTTTTTCGCCGGAGGACTTAAATATAATTAAGAATGGACCAGGAGAAAGAAGAAGATTTTTGGATTTAGAATTATGTCAGTTGGATAAAATATATATGCACCATTTGACTAATTACAATAAAGCATTAGCTCAGAGAAATCAACTTTTGAAACAAATAAGTGTTAATAGGAAATTATTGGACACACTATATATATGGGATTCGAAGCTGATAGAACACGGAAGTGTAATAATAGATACAAGGAAATCATTTATAAATAAGATTAATACATTAATATATCCTATACATAAGAAATTAACAGGAGGTAAGGAGGAATTGATACTAGTATACGAACCGAATGTTAACCAGGAGGACTTTGAAGAAAAATTAGAAAAAGGGCAAGAACGGGATTTATTTATAAAGATGACAAATAATGGACCCCATAGGGACGACATGCTGTTTTTTTATGATAATATAGACATTAGGAAATTTGGTTCACAGGGTCAACAAAGAACTGCAGCCTTATCTCTAAAACTTGCCGAGCTTGAGTTAGTGAAAGAAGCTATAAAAGAAAATCCTGTGCTTTTATTAGATGATGTGCTTTCAGAGCTTGACAGAAGCAGACAAAACCAGTTGCTAAATAGCATAGGTGATATCCAGACAATCATAACCTGTACTGGACTAGAGGAGTTTATTAGTCATAGATTCAAATATAATAAAATATTTAATGTAGCCAACAACACAATTACCTGTAAAAATTAATAGCAGACCCTAGCTTAAGATGAATGGAGAGAACAAATATGAGCAATGAGTATGATTACGGTGCTGATCAAATTCAGATATTAGAAGGATTAGAAGCAGTCAGAAAGCGGCCTGGAATGTATATAGGTTCCACAGCTGCCAAGGGATTGCACCATCTGGTATATGAGATAGTTGATAATGCCATAGATGAAGCCTTGGCAGGGTTTTGCGATACTGTAGAGATTAATCTTAATAAAGACAATTCTATAACGGTAATAGACAATGGTCGAGGTATTCCTGTAGGCATAAATCAAAAGGCAGGAATCCCAGCGGTAGAGGTTGTCTTTACTATGCTCCACGCCGGTGGAAAATTCGGCGGAGGGGGATATAAGGTATCAGGAGGATTACATGGAGTAGGCGCTAGTGTAGTTAATGCTCTATCAGAGTGGCTTGAGGTCGAGATTTGTGTTGAAGGAAGAAGATATATTCAGCGCTATGAAAGAGGTAAGCCTATAATAAGGCTGAAAGATATGGGAGAAACCTCAAAAAGAGGAACAAAGGTGTCTTTTCTTCCAGACAATGAAATATTTGAAGAAACAGTATACGATTATGAAATATTAAAGCAACGACTTAGGGAAATGGCTTTTTTAACTAAGGGAATAAAGATAATTCTTCGTGACCTGCGAGAAGAGGAGGTCAATGAAAAAACATTTCACTATGAAGGTGGAATTATTGAATATGTGCAATATCTAAATCGTCATAAGGATCCTCTTTACAGGGACATTATATATTGCGAAGGAAAAAAAGATGAGGTTTACGTGGAAGTGGCCTTGCAGCATAATGGAACCTATGTGGAAGGCTGCTATAGCTTTGTAAATAATATAACAACGCCTGAGGGCGGAACCCATATGATAGGTTTTAGAAATGCACTTACTAAAACATTTAATGATTATGCAAGAACACAGAAGGTATTAAAGGATAATGAGCCCAATTTATCGGGAGAAGATATTAGAGAAGGTCTTACTGCCATTATAAGTATAAAGCTTCCTGATCCGCAGTTTGAAGGTCAGACAAAGCAAAAGCTTGGCAACAGTGAAGCCAGAGGAGCGGTTGATAGTATATTAAGTGAGCAACTTAAGTATTATTTGGAGCAAAATCCAACAGTGGCAAGGACAATATGTGAGAAGTCAGTTTTGGCACAAAGAGCCAGAGATGCAGCAAGAAAAGCCCGTGAGCTTACAAGAAGAAAGACTGCATTGGAAGGATCGGGTCTTCCTGGAAAGCTGGCAGATTGTTCCGAAAAGGATCCTGCAAAATGTGAGATATATATTGTTGAGGGTAACTCTGCGGGAGGTTCTGCCAAGACAGCCAGATCAAGGGCAAATCAAGCCATTTTACCCTTAAGAGGAAAAATATTAAATGTAGAAAAGGCCAGACTGGACAGAATATTATCAAATCTCGAGATAAGAGCCATGATAACAGCTTTTGGTTGTGGAATCTCAGATGATTTTGATATCTCCAAGCTGCGCTATCATAAGATTATAATTATGACAGATGCCGATGTGGACGGAGCACATATAGACACCTTGCTCCTAACCTTTTTCTATAGATTTATGCCAGACCTAATAAAAAAGGGATATGTATATATGGCACAGCCACCTTTATACAAAATAGAAAAAAACAAAAAAGTCCGTTATGCCTATAATGATAGGGAATTAAACGAATATCTAAATGAGATAGGTAGGGATGGCAGTAAGATTCAAAGATACAAGGGACTGGGAGAAATGAATGCCGACCAGCTTTGGGATACAACCATGGATCCGGAAAAGAGAATTTTACTAAGAGTATCCATAGACGAGGAAGAGTCATCAGAAATAGATCTTACATTTACAACCCTTATGGGCGACAAGGTAGAGCCAAGAAGAGAGTTTATAGAAGAAAACGCTAAATATGTTCGTAACTTAGATATATAAATCAGTTTAATATATTGAACATAAGATAAGATTGAGATATCTATTTACGGGGAGCTAACCAGTGTACAGCAGAGTAAGAAAACATTACACTGGACCCGTTAAAGAATGAAAACGGAGGAATAACAATGGACGAATATATCTTTGACAAAGTGCAGGATGTGGACCTGAAGAAGACTATGGAGACATCGTATATTGATTACGCCATGTCTGTCATCGCTTCCCGTGCACTTCCCGATGTAAGGGACGGCCTAAAGCCGGTACAAAGAAGAATTCTATATGCAATG
>CAZODB010000220.1:0-3518 GCA_964578425.1 uncultured Herbinix sp. | reverse complement strand
AATTAATAAGGGAGGAAAAATCCTCCGTTGTTATATAATAAAAAAAGCAGATTAATAAGGAGGATTTAGATGAAATACGGTTTTTTTGACGACGTCAACAGGGAGTACGTTATAACGACACCACAGACACCCTTTCCCTGGATTAACTACTTGGGTTCGCAGGATTATTTTTCATTGATATCGAACACAGCAGGAGGCTACAGCTTCTTCAAGGATGCGAAGCTAAGGAGAATTACCCGTTTTCGTTATAATAATGTTCCCTTAGATTTGGGGGGCGGAAAATATTATTATATAAACGATGGTGGAGAGGTATGGTCACCAGGCTGGGCACCTGTAAAAAAGGAATTGGAGCATTATGAATGTAGACATGGTATGGGCTATACTAAGATCTCTGGGGAGCAGAGAGGAATACACACAAGTATAACCTATTTTGTACCACCTGGAACAAATGCAGAGATACATAAGGTAGTAGTTAAAAACACATCAAATGTAAAAAAAGAGATTAAGTTATTCTCCTTCGTGGAATGGTGTTTATGGGATGCTTTGGATGATATGACGAATTTCCAAAGAAATTACAACACAGGAGAGGTTGAGGTTAAGGATTCTGTTATTTATCATAAGACAGAGTATAAGGAAAGAAGAAATCACTATGCCTTCTTCTCGGTTAATTCACCCATATTTGGCTTTGACTCAGATAGAGAGAGCTTTATGGGGGCATATAATGGATTTCATAATCCTGATGCAGTTATGAAAGGTCAACCCACGAATTCTATAGCAGACGGATGGCACCCCATTGCTTCCCATTGCCTAGAGATTAATCTAGAGCCTGGTGAAACAAAGGAATTGATATTCTTACTTGGTTATGTGGAAAATGACCAAGAGAACAAATGGGAAAATGATAATATCAATGGGAAGAATATAATAAATAAAGATAAGGCAGAGGCACTTATCAAAGCGTATTCTTCAGTAGAAGCAGTTGACAAGGCGTTTGCTGAGCTGGCAGATTACTGGGATGATTTATTGTCTAGGTATACAATAGAGTCTCATGACGATAAGCTTAACCGTATGGTTAATATATGGAACCAATATCAATGTATGGTTACATTTAACCTATCAAGAAGTGCATCATATTTTGAGTCAGGTATCGGAAGAGGTATGGGCTTTAGAGATTCCAATCAGGATATTTTGGGATTTGTTCATCAAATTCCTGATAGGGCAAGAGAAAGGATTATTGACCTAGCCTCTACTCAGCTTGAGGATGGTGGTGCTTACCATCAGTATCAGCCCCTTACGAAAAAGGGTAACGATGAAATCGGAGGAAATTTTAACGACGATCCCTTATGGCTTATTTTATCTACAGTATCATACATAAAGGAAACTGGAGATTATACTATTTTGGATGTAATGACACCCTTTGATAATGATGAATCAAAGAGCACACCGCTAGCCGATCATCTAAAGAGATCCTTCGACCATGTGTTAAATAATCTTGGACCTCATGGACTTCCTCTTATAGGTAGAGCTGACTGGAATGATTGCTTGAATCTAAACTGCTTCTCATCTGAACCAGGAGAATCCTTCCAAACCACTACTAGTAAGGATGGCAGAGTGGCAGAATCTGTAATGATAGCCGGAATGTTCTGCTATATCGGTGAGGAATATGCAAAATTAATGGAGAAGGTCGGCAATAAGAATGAAGCAGACCGTGCATATAAGGAGATAGATAAAATGCGCAAGGTCATTATGGAGCATGGCTGGGATGGTTCCTGGTTTGTTAGGGCTTATGATGATTTTGGTAGAAAGCTAGGAAGTAAAGAGAATGAAGAGGGCAAGATATTCATTGAATCTCAAGGTCTATGTATTATGGGACATTGTGGAATAGAGGATGGTAAGGCAATACAGGCTCTTGATGCGGTAGAGGAGCGCTTAGCTACAAAGTACGGGCTGGTTCTCCATAATCCAGGTTTTACAAAGTATTATATAGAGTATGGGGAGATCTCAACCTATCCTGCCGGATATAAGGAGAATGCGGGGATCTTCTGTCATAATAATGCGTGGATTATGGCTGCAGAGGCTATGGTAGGAAGAGGAGATAAAGCCTTTGATTATTATACAAGAATAGCTCCTGCCTATACTGAAGAATACTCAGATATCTACAGACTGGAGCCCTATGTATATTCACAGATGATAGCCGGTAAGGAAGCAAGCCGATTCGGGGAAGCGAAGAATTCTTGGCTTACAGGAACAGCTTCCTGGAACTTTGTAGCTATATCACAGTATATTTTGGGAATCAAGCCTGACTTTGACGGACTCATGGTGGATCCTTCAATCCCCAAGGAATGGGATGGTTATACCATTACAAGAAAATACAGGGGAGACAGTTATCAAATCACAGTTAAGAACCCAAACCATGTATCTACAGGTGTGGCTAAGGTTAGTGTGGACGGTAAGCAGATATCAGGCAACATCCTACCTATATATGGAGATGGAAAACTTCATGTGGTAGAGGTAGTGTTGGGTTAAGTGAAGCGAGGATTATAATGAAGCAAGCTTTAATTATATTACAAGGGCTATTGATGGTATGTGTGGCATTTATTATGGTGTCATTCTTATATATGCTTGTCACAAGTGTTTTTATATTGATTACAGGACTGCCTTATATAAGTCCAGAGATGGATTATTGTCTTATGGTAATTGCTGTAATGATAGCCATAATAATTTTTTATCTATGGTACAGAAAATATGCGGTAAAGGGTGATTTGGAGCAGGCTGGGCTTAAGGATGCTTTTTCATTAAAAAGCATGGTTATTTATCTTATGATTGGAATAGGTACCCAGCTCTTTATGTCAAGGATATTAGTATATTTAAGGCCTTTATTAAAAACCCTATTTGTATATTATGATGAAACCATCGGCTCCCTATTTGTTGGAGACACCATAATAGTTGCTGTGTATGTAATTATTCTAGCACCTATGGTTGAGGAATTGATGCTTAGGGGAATATTGTTTAACAGATTAAGATATGGAGTTTCATTTACTGCGGCCAATGTTATTCAGGCCGCGGTATTTGGAATCTATCATTGGGATATAATCCAGGGCATATATGCATTTGTCATAGGATTAATACTAGGATATGTATATGAAAGAACTAGGACTTTGCTTGCTCCTATAGTAATCCATATCCTTATAAATGGGTCTGGCTTTTTAATTCAATGGCTAGGACTGGGACGATTTATACCTTCATGGCTTGCCATTATTGCAGGTGGAGGGCTCTTGTTTGGAGGAAGCTACATATTTAAAAAGAGCACCGATTTTATTCACAAAGTGTAGATTATATTAATTTAAAAGCTTACTTCAAGTATAAAAACTAAATTCCCCTTGCATTGTCGTGGAATTAGTTTATAATTATTAATACAAAACTGGTGATGCTGACGTACTCATATATGAGACGGAAAGTAAACCAGCAAGAATTTACTTAATAAGCTATAATCGTTACATTTAAGTAAATCCTACCTATAA
>CAZODB010000219.1:0-3519 GCA_964578425.1 uncultured Herbinix sp. | reverse complement strand
GGTCCGGATATCATTTGTCCAGGTTTGGATTTTATCACTTAGGACTACAGCTTGAGGAAGAGGATGTATTATTCGACTTTCTGCCAAGGGGAGACTTCTCATTATTAGACTCATCCAAAACATATATTAATGAATATATGGAGCGGGAGAGTTGGTTTACATATACTTATGATTTTGGAGAACATTGGGATCATAGGGTAACTATAGAGAAGATTATCATAGACTATCCCAATAATTATCCTATTGTGACAAAGTGTAAAGGAGACTGCCCTATAGAGGATTCAGGTGGAATGCAAGGGTATTATCAGTGCTTAGAGATAATGGCCGATGAAGAGCATCCTGAATATGATGAAAATACAAGGAGACAAGGAGTATTATATTCCTACAGAGAATGAGATTGTTGACATTTCGCTATATGGCTTCATACTCCATAATCCGTATGTCGCAGACTTTATATCTTTTTTCATTCATCATAACAACCTATTAGAGGAAGAAGCACTAATGATGGCTTCCATTACTAATGAAATAATAAATAGTGATGGTCAAATTAGTGATGTTTTTGATCTCATCAATAACAAAGGATATACTTTTAATAAAGAAGAGGATCTTAAAGCATTTATTCCTATCCTAAACAATCTATGGAATAATACCAGGATATTATATAATAGAGGACATACACCTGCAGAAATCTTTAATAAAGAAAAGCATCTCTATGGTGTCACAAGACCTATGCCAACTGTTGTTCCAGGCAGTAGTAATGCGGCAAAGCTTTTAATGGAAGGCGAAGAAGAAATCAAGAGGATGGGCTTTAGTATTGATTTTGATAGTAACGCCGATGAAATCCCCGTTTATTCCATGCCAACTGGTATAGAAGGGGCAATTAGAAAAGAGACAAAAAAGATATATCCTAATGACCCATGCCCTTGTGGTAGCGGAAAAAAATACAAGAGATGCTGTGGACGTGATTAAGGCATAAAGCTTTCGTATGAAGAAGGTGAATTATTAAAATAGCTACGAATGGAGTAATAAAATTTTGAAGAGAAAGAGGAAAGTTAGTAAGAAGAATGATATAGAGATTTGGACTGAAGAGCATTATGAGCATTATATGAAAGGGATTTATGGATTAGAATTTATTGCCGGTTATACAGAAGGTGGAGTACCATATGGACTTCCATTAGTAGAAGATAACGAAGTGGTTGGTTTACTTGGAGATAATTCTTATTATAACCAAGGAGAGTTAATTAGCGATAGAGCAAGATATATGTAATGGGTGTAGGAGGAAAATTAACATGTCATATACAGACAGACAGCAGAGATATAAGTTAACAGCTTATTATAAGCCTAAGGGATTTATCATAGATTTGGTAGAAACAAATTCATTCAAGATGAAGGAAGATGTTCATTATAATGAAGATCCGGTGGAATGGAAGAAGCAATTTGACAATAATAAATATATCGCTTTATATCGACTTGGTTTTATAGCTAAGAAGGAGTGGTTTTCACTTGAATTAGATTATCTTTATTCTATCGCTGATAAGCTGCTTCAAAAGCTATCCAGACAACCTGATGCTGAGCTATCAAGAGATATGATTCAAGTTGAATTATCTGAGGAGGAATGTACTGACCTCATAAATAAGGCCCCGTTCGCGATTGGTATGGAGTATATAGATTCAACATGGCTACATATGATTTGGGATAGTCTAATCGAAGTCTTTCGAACAGAGATTTCAGAATATAATGGAACGGTAGCCATGTATTTTACTGAGCTCAATTCTAACATTAATGTGGCAGGCAGAGTGTTTTTTCATATGGTTGAGAATCCAGAGGATGACTTTCCGTTTGCTTTCATGGCGACTTATTCCACAAAGCCTGTAAAGAGTAAGAAAGCAATACATACCCCTTTGAAAAATGCACTTCATGAATATAAACAGGATGAAAAGAAGCTTTTATCGCTATTATCAACAGTAACAAAGGTAGCAGAGCATAGTAATTTTGTCTCTGACTTGATGGAAAGTGGTGAATTATTCTCTCCTCTAAAATTGACTGCTCAAGAAGCTTATATTTTCTTGAGTGAAATTCCATTATATGAAGACGCTGGTATTATGTGCCGCGTTCCAGATTGGTGGAGAAAAAGAACAAATTCTGTACGACTTTCTGTTACTGTTGGAGACAAGGAACCTTCTAAAGTCGGACTTGATGCAATCATGGACTTTACTCCTACCCTAATGATGGGAGAGGAGAAGCTAACTGAAAAGGAATTAAAACAGTTTTTGGCCATGGCGGAAGGCTTGGTACAATATAAAGGTAAATGGATTGAGATCAATAGGGATAAGCTATTGAAGGCACTGGAAGCGTTTCATAAGGTTAAGGACAGATCAGATCATGGTGAGATTACTTTAAGAGAGGCCTTAAGAATGGAATTACAGTCTGATTCCTTGGCAAATGTTTCAACAGGAGATATTGAAACAACAGTTACGAATGGGCAATGGCTCAATAATATAAGGAGTTCTTTAGTCAACCCTTTGGCCTTGGAAGAAATTGAGGAGCTACCTACCTTTCTTGCTACTCTTAGGAAATATCAAAAGGATGGATATCATTGGCTTTATAAAATGTCACAACTGGGCTTTGGTGCTTGTCTCGCTGATGATATGGGACTAGGAAAAACAGTCCAAATGATTGCTTTTTTGGAGTACTATAGAACACACTATAATGGAAAAGCTTTATTGATTTTGCCGGCCTCTTTAATTGGAAACTGGCAGAAGGAAATAGAAAAATTTGCACCAGAGATGACTTATCAAATTTTACATAATAGTGTGGGAAAAGCCTCAGAGGAGCTTTGCTTGGATGATTCTGTATTTTTATCTGTGACAACCTATGGAATGGCGGTTAGATTGGAAATGTTGCAAAAGAAACAATGGGACATATTAATTCTAGATGAAGCGCAGGCTATTAAAAATCCAGGAACAAAGCAAACGAAGCAGATAAAAAAGCTTTCAGCTAATATGAGAATAGCTATGACGGGAACACCCATAGAGAACCGCTTAAGTGATTTGTGGTCTTTATTTGATTTTCTTAATCAGGGTTTACTCGGAACAGCGAAGGAATTTAATGATTTTACAAAGGGTCTTGCAGACAAGGGAACAGGTTATGCAAAGCTTCGAAAAATGATACAGCCATTTATTTTGCGAAGATTGAAGACGGATAAAAGTATCATTACAGACTTACCTGATAAAATCGAGATAAATGAATATGCCTCCTTATCTAAAAAGCAAGTTGCACTATATCATAAGCTTGTGGGGCAAATAGAAGAAAAGCTACTGAATGCTGAGGGGATAGAACGGAAAGGACTTGTGCTATCTAGTATTATGAAGTTTAAGCAAATTTGTAACCATCCGGATCAGTATCTGGGAAGAGAGGAATATGTACCGGCTTCTAGTGGAAAGTTTGAACAAATTCGTGATATCTGTGAAATTATCTATGAAAAGAAAGAAAAGGTACTTGTCTTTACTCAGTTCCGTG
>CAZODB010000218.1:0-3565 GCA_964578425.1 uncultured Herbinix sp. | reverse complement strand
ACCATGAACTTATTGGCAAAACATTTTGGATTAGAACAATAATTTCAAACATCTATTAAAATTATTATATGAAATAGAGTTGGTTATCTATCTTTCAAAATGGAGATTTTATAAGGAGGGAAAATTACATCCCTCCTTTACTTCTGCACTTCCATATGTTTTGTCTATCAGTATGCGAGAAATATTATATGTACTTCCTTTTCGTATATGTCCATGAATCAAGCTATTTTCATAATTACATTGTTCTCCTTGTCTTTTCATAGCCATATTGCCTCACTAATCACGTTTTTAGCATGTATATCTTCGACGCAGGCCATTCGACTTAATAAATGTGCTCGTTCATCCTCGGTCAGTTCATGCAACTTGATTGGAGGCTTGGAGTGTGCGAGACTTTCAATAACATCATCTATTCTATCCATTCTGTCTTGAGCTTTTGAAATTTTATCTTGCCACATGACTTTTTTATGGACAAGCAGCTCCATATACTGGTCCTTCATCAGTCCACTCTCTAACAACTTCTTGATTTCAGAGAGGGAAAAGCCAAGATTTCGTAATTCCAAGAGGGCATCCAGTAGCTTTACCTGATCAGCACAGTAGTATCGATATCCAGTTTTTGCGTCAACTTTGACAGGCTTTATAATACCCACTTTTTCATAAACACGCATTGCTTTGACCGTCACATTGAAAAATCCTGCAATTTCACCAATCTTCATTAATGCTTCGTCCATATATTCATTCCTCCAATGGTATTTGCATAGTTTCGTTGACTCGCTTAACACCAGCAAGCGCAGTCTTTATATTCATAAGGCTTTTTGTCAAGATAATTGCTCCAGCAAGCACGCCACTACGATATTGTAAAGCTGCTGTAAGGTCTCCGAGGGTCATTTTGCCTTCTCCTATCCAAATACCTCCTATCAGCAATATTACAATATATCCAGTCATCCCCAAAATGGGAGTCAAAGCCTCGCTCAGTCCATTTCGATAGTGTATTCTCATGTTAGCCTTCCTTAGCTCAAGGCTTGAACGCTCAAATTTCGACATGAGAAAGGTTTCAGCATCATATAATTTTGCGATATCAGCGCAGGTTACAAGGGTGTTCATATCAGTGGTATTATTTGCACTAGCTTCTTGCACCTCAGTTGCAAGCCCTGTCATAGGTTTTGCTACGAAATACTGGATGGTCAAAATATGTGGGATAACAAATAACATTATCAGCCCATATATCACTGGGTTCATCTTAATAAGAATAATAGATGACACAATTATATTTACCAAGGAGTAAGCAGCATGAGGTAATTGAACAGGGTGTCCCAGAACAGAGGTTGCACTTTGTACATCTGCATTTAATCGAGTTATCCATTCACCTAATGGCTTTGAATCTATTTTTTGAAGTGGCAAGTCTAATATATGTGAAAACATTTTTTGTCTAATTATACTAATCCATTTTGTATAAAAGGTAGCGAACATGGTCCATATAGTACCATTATACAAGAAAAGTAAAGCAAAGCCAACAACTGATAATGTACAGGTAAGATATAATTGCTTTATGTCATTATTATTGATGGCATTAAATCCCCTTTGCAAAAATGTAGCTAGAATAATCGTTTGCAGTGTGTCAAAAGGGCAACGAAGTATCAGGAGAAGGACAGCCTGAGGTAATTTTCCCGTTTTTCTAAACAATTCTTTGAGATCACGCATTTGTAAGCTTACCTCCTTCTAGTCTATAAACCCTTTTGCAATTAATAAGAGTCGCAGGGTTGTGGCTGACACTGACAACAGTTTTACCTTTTATCAAATTATCAAGTGCTGTAATAACAGCATTAGCGGTTACGCTGTCAAGAGCGCTTGTTGCTTCATCAAGCAAGATAACTTCTGCCTTCTTCGCAATCGCTCGTGCGATTGCAATTCTCTGTGCCTGTCCGCCAGAAACCTTACCGCCACGCTCACCGACAAAAGTATCAATCCCATGGGGAAGTGATGCAATCCAGTCCGAAAGCTGGGCCGCATCGCAGGCCTCTTTGACCGCTTCGTCGCTCATGGGGTGTCCACAGGTAATGTTTTCTTTAATACTAGTCGGTAGCAATAGGGCATTTTGCATGACCATGGCAACATGGTTGCGAATGTCTTCTGGCCTTCGCGTCCCATTTACTTCCACAATCCCACTTTGTGAAGAATATAGGCCGGAGAGTAACTTCAACAGTGTAGTCTTTCCCCCTCCGCTAACGCCCACTATACCAATGTAATCACCCGTATTAACTCTCAAGCTGATATTGTCTAAAACCACTTTTTCTCCATATAAAAAACTAAGTCCAACAACATTTATGCTCATGCTAGTAGCCTCCTTTTCTGATTAATACAGAACTCTCTAGGCCTTGCATGTTTGCTGCGAACCGCCTAAATCCAGCAATACGACCTGGTAGATTCATCATTACCCCTGATACATTACCCGATAGATTTATGAACACATATAATACTCCAATTGTTGTTGTTCCCTGTATGATTTGCTTACCTCCAATCAATAATAGGATCAAGAGCGGTATGTATGAGAATAATCCTGATGGAGACATAAGCCGCGCTTTTCTGCCTTCCTCACAAAGGGTTGTCGTTTTCCATTCAGCGAGAGCTTCTTCATATTGACCTTTCAAAAGCTGACTGGCATCAAAGAGCCTTATGATTGGAAATAATGTAATAAGCGTGTCAGCAAATCCAGTCATATTAGCATTTGCTTGCTGGCTTTTTAGCGTTGCTTGACCGATGACCTTGCTGGCATATAGGGTGTACAAGATAAGTAGGGCAGCAGGTGCATTGGAAAGTAGCGTCAATTTCGGATTTAGCCACAATAGCAAAGAGAATGAACCGCTAAAGCGGATGAGGTCATCTATAAATGAGAACAAATTCGTACGGAGGAATCCCGATACATCGTTGATTTCGTTTTGGAGCTTTGATACCTGTTCTCCTGCATTCATGTTCTCGATCTCCCTTATAGGAAGGCCCGTGATGCTTTTTGCATACCACATTCGAAGATCATGGGCTAGTGTTTCACAAGTCCAAGCTGAACAAACGCTGAGGATATAAGCCATGCATGAGCTGGCAACTATTATTATCCCAGCAAATATAATGATCTGCAAAGGGGCAGGCTCTCCAGCATTCACCCTGTTGATTATAAGGCTTAACTGTGTGTTCCATAGTAGAGAAAGCAAAATAGTTATTACGCTAATCAGTACTGTCAGCCCAACGAGGATAATACGATTTAGTATTAATTTTTTAAATAAGTTCATAGCTCCACCTCCAGGTAAGATTATAAACTATGTCCCAAGGGCAGAGTCAATACATAAAAAACAAACATGGGGACGGTTCTCTGTTTGTTCGTCGAAAATTGCAATATGTTGCCGAGTTTCAGACTTGCAAGTCCGAAACTATTGACTTTTTTGATTTGGGAATATAATAAAGATAAGAAATTTAGGAGGTGTATCATGGTCGAACTTATAAACCGCCCTGAATATTTAAATCAGTATGACATCTGCTCTATTACCATTCGTAAGCTGAACAGCTTCATTATGATGAG
>CAZODB010000217.1:0-3617 GCA_964578425.1 uncultured Herbinix sp. | reverse complement strand
ACTCGGTTAGATGATTATCTATATATTGCATGGTTTTATTTACTATGGGAGGCATCATATTAATCAGGTCGGTCTGAGTATTCTTTAAAAACAGGCTGTTGACAAAGACTAGGATCTGATTAAGATATGATTTCGCTATAATATCATGGCCGTATTCATCTGAATTAAGAAGATTTTCTACCTTATGTACCATAAAGAGAAACTCATTAATTTGATGCTCGTTAAGATGAACCAAATTACCTTCACCAAAGGGCCTGTCAAGAAAGCATTTTGCAAGGTCGGTCTGCTCACTGGATAATAATCTAAGCAAAGGTGTGCGGATTGTAATAGAGACTCTTTCATAGACCTTTAGATTAAAGCATTCCACTCTATGTAATTCATTTGGACGTATATTAAAGAGACACCCCCTCATCATGTTATAACAATTCTGCTCAATATAATAGTTTGCTTCTCCCTTAAGAAAAAGGTATATCTCAAAGCCATCATGATGGTGATATCTACTGGTGAAATTTCCACCGCTTTTATGTTCGCAGTTTACATCCTCATTCAATGCAAGAAAAAAATTATTTCTCTCCATTCAAGAATCCTTTCTAACTAGATCTCAAAGTCGTATTTCGCAAAAAACAGGTAATTATCCTCCTTGTAATAGTCTCAATTTGATTTTATACTAATAATTGAATAGTGGCAAATATTTTATTATAAATAAATAATTATTAGGGAATATTAGACGTTATTGATAAAGGAGTGAAAAGCTATGAATAAAGCAGATGGAATGAATTATG
Source organism: uncultured Herbinix sp. (assembly GCA_964578425.1). GTDB lineage: Bacteria > Bacillota > Clostridia > Lachnospirales > Lachnospiraceae > Mobilitalea. The sequence goes on along the minus strand of CAZODB010000217.1, from coordinate 2,835 downwards.
CACCAAAAGGAAAGCCCAGTCCTGTTGTTAAGTATGGCGAATTTTGCATTGCAGCGATAGCCTTGGACCATGGTCATATATATGGCATGTGTAATGGCTTAATAGAAGCTGGAGCCAAGCTAAAATGGGTATATGATGCTGATAGCCTAAGGGCAGAAAAATTTGCTGCAACATATCCAGGTGTTGTGATTGCGTCAAGTGAAGAGGAAATATTAAATGATCCTGAGGTAAAACTGGTTTGCTCAGCTGCTGTCACAAGCAAGCGTTGCGAGCTAGGCCTTCGTGTTATGGAAGCGGGTAAGGATTATTTTACAGATAAGGCACCGCTGACAACTCTGGAGCAGCTCCAGGATGCTAAGGATATGGTTGAGAGAACCGGTAAAAAGTACATGGTCTATTACAGTGAACGCATTCATGTAGAGGCAGCTGTATTTGCAGGACAGTTAATTGAGGAGGGTGCCATAGGCAGGGTTATTCAAGTGATTGGAATGGGGCCACATAGACTCAATGCACCAAGTAGACCTGACTGGTTCTTTATCAAGGAGTTCTATGGAGGTATTCTATGTGATATCGGTAGTCATCAGATTGAACAGTTTCTATATTATACCGGTGCAAAGGATGCCACTGTTGTGAAAAGCCAGATAGCTAATTATAACAATCCCCAGCATCCTGAGCTGGATGACTTTGGAGATGCACTATTAGTAGGTGATAATGGAGCTACCCAGTATTTTCGAGTTGATTGGTTTACACCTGACGGACTTGGTACATGGGGTGACGGAAGAACCTTTATACTTGGTACAGAGGGCTATATTGAGCTTCGCAAATATATTAATATAGGTATGCATGATGGATCCTCCAACCATGTCTACCTTGCAAATGGACAGTTCGAAAAGCATTTTGAAGTTAGCGGTAAAGTTGGTTTTCCCTTCTTTGGACAGCTTATACTTGACTGTATAAACCGTACAGAAAATGCCATGACGCAGGAACATGCATTTAAAGCGGCGGAGCTAAGTGTTAAGGCGCAATTACAGGCCACTAAAATTACAGAAAGGGTGTAGTATATGTTAAATGTAGCGATAGTGGGAACAGGAGGTATTGCCCCATCCCATATACATGGTTTGTTAGAATTTTCTGATAGATGCAAAATAGTAGCACTTTGTGATATCTACCCAGAAAAGGCAGAAGCGTTAATGAATAGATTTGAGCTTGATTGTATTATATTTGATGATCATGAAAAGATGCTAGCCTCAGACCTTAAGATTGATATTGTCCATATATGTACACCGCCCTACGTACATGCAGAGATAGCTATTAATTCTATGAATGCCGGAAAGCATGTTGTTGTGGAAAAGCCTATGGCCACCTGTCTTTCGGAATGTGATGCAATGCTTGAAGCTGAGAAGAAGAATAATGTCGTAATGTCTAGTATTGCACAAAATCGCTTTAGAAATTCAATATACAAATTAAAGAAGACAGCAGATAGTGGTCTTGCAGGCAAAATACGCTGTGCTCATGTGAATTCCTATTGGTGGCGCGGACATAGCTATTATGATTTATGGTGGCGTGGCTTATGGGAGAAGGAGGGTGGTGGTCCTACACTAAACCATGCTGTACATCATATAGATATGGTTAACTGGATTCAAGGTAATCTTCCTGAAGAGGTAACCGCTATGCTTACTAATGTAATGCATGATAATTCCGAGGTTGAGGATTTATCTATTTCCGTTCTTCGCTATGAGGGTGGTAGTTTGGCACAGGTCACCAGTTCAGTAGTACATCATGGAGAGGAGCAAGGCATAGAATTACAATGTGCCGATGCTAAGATAGCTGCTCCATGGGATGTTAAAGCAGAATTATCTAGGCCAAATGGATTTCCAATAGAAGGTGGAAACAAAGAGCTGATTGATAAGCTAGAGAGTTTCTATAAAGACATTCCTGAGCTTGTACACGAGGGACATACAGGACAGATTGAGGATATTCTTAATGCACTTGAAAATGGTACAAGACCCCTAATTACAGGTGTAGATGGCAGAATGACAATTGAGCTGATTACAGCCATATACAAGGCCGGTTGTAAGAAGGAAATTGTCAAGCTACCCTTAAGCAAGGAGGATGATTTCTATACATTTGAGGGGCTTATAAAAAATGCTGTTAGATTTTATGAGAAGGGTACTGCAATAGAGAACCTTCCACCTGACGACGATATAACTGTCGGAAATTACTCATAATTTCATACAGAATACTGTTCATAATAACCAGTGGTAATTATTTATGATATTGTACATAAAATCATTTATAATAACCGGCACAACTTATATATTGAAGAACAAATCATATGGGGCTGTTTCAAGTTATCCTCCAAGCATTATTTTGAAACAGCTCCTAAACCCATCATATTTATTAAGGAGTTTACCATGAATATAGTACGTATTGGAATAATTGGAATAGGAAATATGGGCAGTGCTCATGCCTATAATATATTTCAAGGTAAGGTGGATAATCTTGTACTTACTGCTGTATGTGATATAGATGTAAGCAGATTGCAGTGGGCCACACAGACCTTTGGCGACCATGTGTCTATATATACTGACTACCGTTTGTTACTAAAAAGTGGTCTTGTAGATGCTATACTAATAGCGACACCTCATAATCTTCATCCGATTATTGCTATGGATAGCTTTGCTGCTAATCTGCATGTCTTAACGGAAAAGCCAGCCGGGACCAATGCCCTGCAAGTTAGAAGTATGAATGAAGCGGCCAACGAATCTAATAATATATTTGGTATTATGTACAATCAGAGAACGAATCCCCTTTTTGCACGGCTAAAAAAGATAG
>CAZODB010000216.1:0-3621 GCA_964578425.1 uncultured Herbinix sp. | reverse complement strand
ATTATGCTCCCTATAAGTTGTATGAGTTTGGTGATAATAGACCTATCTTAAATCTTCATGAGTACGACTCTGAGCTAGATCAATTCGCTATGGAAGGAGCATCGATTGATCTAAGAAAATGGCATCTGCTTACGGCTACCTTTAATGGAAAAGAAGCTAGGATATATGAGAATGGTAAGCTTCTAAAGAAACAAAATTGTTCTGGCTCTATAGGTGCAAGCTTAGGAGATCTATACATCGGCATCGATGAGTGGGGTGATTTATGCTTTAAGGGAAATATGGATGACCTTAGAATATATAATCGCGCTCTTTCTGCCAAAGAAGTAGAGGGCTTATATGATAAAGGCCTAGACGAGAGCCCTGAGCTACTAACTCAGAAGAATAGTCTAATTGCCCACTATAAATTTAACGGTAATTATAAGGATGCTTCAGGCTTTGGTAATGATGCAGAACTGGCTGCTGGTAAAGTAACCTTTGAAGAGGGCAAGAACGGCAAAGCGGCTAAATTTAAGAAGGGAACGTATCTGGATGTTTCCGACAATACCAGCCTGGATTTTGATCAAGGCTTCACAATAACAGGATGGATAAAGACTACAAATGATAAAGATATGATGTCGATCTTAAATAGACCGGGAGTAAGTACATCACCATATTCGGAGAGTTTAAATTACCGTATTCAGATGATGCATGACTATTATGATTTTTATTATGTTCCATTTGACTTCCAGACAGATGAAGAGGGATCAAGACATGTTATGGACAAGACTACTAAGAATAAGTGGGTCCACCTTGGAGTCACCTTTGACACTAAGGAAATTCGTTGGTATATAAATAGTAAGCTGGTAAAGAAGGAAGAGGTTCCCGATTATTATGAGAATGATATGGCACATGGACTCGGAGATTTGATGATAGGCTCTGATGGAGAGCTTCACTTTGTCGGAACAATGGATGAATTAAAGCTGTATAATTACAGTCTATCCGCCAAGGAAATAAAGGCAGATTATAGTGAAGTTGACAGCTTGTCCATTAGCAAGGACAACCAAAGTAAGATTAAATCGATGAAGAAGGGCAATACTGTTACACTGACTACTTCCAGGAAATATATTGAGACTGGAAAGACAAGTAAACTAAAGAGTGGTGTAACCTATAAAACATCTAACAAAAAGGTGTTTACTGTTACAAGTAAGGGTGTAATTAAGGCGGTTAAAAAGGGTTCGGCTACTTTAACAATTACCCACGGTGCTATCAGCAAGACCTATAAGGTTACAGTGAAATAAACAAGTATATAGAGACAGTTGATTAAAACACATAAGAGCCTGCTTCAATATAACAAAAGAGGTTGCTATAAGCAACCTCTTGACACAATATTGAAGCAGGCTCTTAGCCTTGAAAATCTATGACATCAAGCCATTTATGCAAGAATTCCTTCTCCACATCATTAGCTGTAAGCAGCTGCTGTGCAGCCACTAGCGGTAGCCATTTTTGAACATACTGTAGTGCTGTGTTACTCTTTTTACAGAATAGCCTAATGTACTTGTCGGCAAGCTCGGGGTAGTAAAGAGTCATTTTGAGGAAGGTGGTAGCTACATCTCCACTGGCGTTACCCTGTGTGGCATGGGACCAGTCTATTATATATGCTCCAGCATCATTAATAATAATATTTGATGGTAGGAAGTCTCCATGACATAGTTTTGTATGCTTTGGCATGCTGTCTAGGCGCGTTAATAACTCATATTTTGTGGTGGCGTCTATATCCTTAACACTTTGTATTTTGCCTACTAGTTTATCCTTTAGCTTATTTAGCATAGGTGATGTCTTAGTATGCATTTCTATCTGTAAGTCAACAAAGAGTTCTAATAATTCATCGTGCTTTTCCGGATTATCCTTAATTAGTTGATCAAGGGTCTGACCGGGAATATAGTCCATGGTAATGCTCCAGCATCCGTCAATATTACCAACATATAATATTTTTGGAATCCTTAATCCGGTTTCCTCGACCAAGGATTGATTTAAGGCCTCATTTAAGATCAAAGCTTTTGAGTAACCCTCTTTAAAAACCTTTATTGCAGTATCTTCATATTTATAGATAGTCTTGTTTTCTCTTGTAGCTAATATATGATCCAACTTCATAATAAAATCCCCTTTCATCTATATTCAGAATTATATAGTTTTAACAAAGCTCAATTAGTTCCAACATATAATAGATTTTGTATTACTCTCCATAATAAGCCCTGATATACATTTCTTTTATTTCACTCATTAAAGGGTATCTTGGGTTAGCGCCAGTACATTGGTCATCAAAAGCATGTTCTACCATTTCATCTACTGAATCTAAGAAAACCTTTTCATCAATACCATAATCCTTGATTGATTTCTTAATGTCGATGCTCTCCTTAAGCTTACCTATTGCTAATAGCAAATTGTTAAATGTGTCCATTTCATCTTTTCCACTTATACCTATGAAATTGGCTACCTCAACATATCGTTCTAATATATTAGGGTACTCATATTGGGAGAAGGCCCCCATCTTCGTAGGACGTTCGGAAATGTTGAATTTCATAACCTCTTCTATTAATAAAGCATTGGCTATACCATGGGGCAGATTATGAAATGCACCCAATATGTGTGCCATTGAATGACAGACACCAAGAAAAGCATTTGCGAATGCCATACCTGCAATTGTAGAAGCATTGGCCATTTTCTCTCTTGCCTTTATATTGGTCCCATCCTCATAAGCTATAGGTAAGAATTTGAAAATGTTCTTCAATGAACTTAATGCCAAGCCATCAGTGTAATCTGATGCCAGCATAGAAGCGTAAGCTTCAAGGGCATGGGTCATGGCATCAATACCAGAAGCAGCGGTTAAGCCCTTTGGCTGTTTCATCATGTTATCCGTATCTATAATTGCCATATTAGGAAGTAATTCATAGTCTGCCAGCGGGTATTTCACACCGGTAGATTCATCCGTTATAACTGCAAAAGGCGTTACCTCAGATCCTGTACCAGAGGTTGTGGGAATTGCAACAAAGTAAGCTTTTTCCCCCATTTTAGGAAATGTGTATATTCTTTTGCGAATATCCATAAAGCGCATAGCCATATCATGAAATTCAACATCCGGATGCTCATACATAAGCCACATTATTTTAGCAGCATCCATAGGAGAACCACCACCAAAGGCAATAATTACATCAGGCTCAAAGGATATCATAGCCTTTGCTCCTTCCCTTGCGCATGCTAGAGTTGGATCCGGTTCAACATCAAAAAAGCAAGTATGGGTAATTCCGATTGAAGTCAACTTCTCTGTAATAGAATCTAGATATCCATTCTTATAAAGAAAATTATCAGTTACTATAAATGCTTTTTTCTTATTCATAACAGTACCAAGTTCATCAAGTGCAAGGGGCATGCTTCCCCTTTTAAAATATATTTTTTCGGGGGCTCTAAACCAAAGCATATTTTCTCTCCTTTCGGCTACAGTTTTGATATTAAGTAAATGCATAACGCCTACATTATCTGAAACTGAGTTACCTCCCCAAGAACCACAACCTAGGGTAAGGGATGGTGCCAATTTGAAGTTATACAGATCGCCGATACCACCATGGGCAGCAGGTGTATTAATTA